>NZ_WEII01000160.1:0-6905 GCF_009183805.1 Bacillus sp. B2-WWTP-C-10-Post-4
AAATACTATTATCCAACCAAACGCACAATAGCCAAAAATTCTAATCCATTTAGGTAATTGATGCATGTTAATTTTATTTGTGGGAACTCCTTGCATAGAAAACATCATTTTTTGATCTCTATCTCTATTATTTTGTTGTTCATACATAATATCATCACCTTTCCAGAACTATTGCGTTTATAGTATATCAGCCTAAAGAAAATTATGTACAGAATAAGAGGGGATAGCATAAATATTATGTGGTGAATTTTATAAATAAATGCATTTAATTGCCGTGGTTCTAAGCGCTAATCCGTTATAAATACTGAAAAAGAGCACTACATAAATAGGACTCTTTTTCTTCAAATATTAAGTTGCTGGATATAAATCAGAACCAAGGTAACGTTCTTTTATAATTTGAAGGTGATGAAGCTCATGACCAGCAATGATGTATGCTAATGCACGAACTGTAACTTCAGAATTATTCGCATTTCCTCTTTGTGACCAAGCTTCTTTATCTAAGCTTCTAAGTAAATACAAGGTAGATTGGCGAACAACTATTAAATTCTCAAGAAGATCTTGCATAGATTGCTTATCAAAACCAGCTCTAAGAACATACATATCATCATTATAGCCTGGAAGTTCTGCTGTCTCGCCTCGAGCGATTGATAGCAATCGATACGCCATAATCCGTTCTGTATCTGCTATATGACCGATTACTTCTTTTATACTCCATTTAGTAGGAGCATACCGGAAAAGTCCCTCACTATCAGAAATTCCCTTTAATAAAAGATTTGTTTCCTTCATTTGTTGTTCTAGAATATGTATGATATTTCCGTCTGATACCAAGTTGGTATACGTTGCATAATAGGAGTTATATTCACTTACCTCTGGTCTTATTTGCATATGAATCATCCTTTATGTTTTATATTTAATCTTTACATATAGCTTATCATAAAAGAATTCTAAATTAATCTGAAAAATGGAGGGAAATATGCATTTTTCATCTTCCTTTTCATCTTCATAGATGAAATGCATCTCGAATAAGAGAATCTAATTTGCTGTTAAGCGGAATTTCGTTTTTTTGCTATTATAGTAGAAGATAAATATGTAAATTGAATACAGTTTGTCACTACTTATGATAATCGCCATTTAAGAAGCAGCATTTGTCCATTAAGTGAAAAACCTGTTAATAAATTTATACTTACTACAAAAACAAACAAACTCGTCCTATTTAAAGGAGAGTTTGTTTGTTTTTATGTTTAGATAATGGAATACTCATGTAAAATTGCACACTATGTTCCATATTTTTTATTGAATACTTTATATCTAGCGTTTCAAGAATTTGCTTAACAATATATAGCCCTAAACCATTTCCTCCAGTATTTCGATTTCTTGATTTTTCAATTCGATAAAATGGTTTGAAAATTTGTTGTAAATCTTCATCTTTAATATTGACACCTGTATTTATAATTTGCATTTCGATTTGACCTTGTTTCGAATCCTCACTTAACTTTATATAGACTTTTTCATTATGTGGTGAATACATAACCGCATTGTGAATAATATTTTTACATGCTTTTTCTAAAAGAGCACAATCGGTATAAATAGAAAGGTCAGAATCAATTTCTTTTATTATTTCAATGCTTTTTTGAGAAGCAAAAAATTCGAGATCTTTTGTGATTGCACCTATTAACTTTGAAAGATTAACTTCCTCTACTTTTAGTTTGAAGGTGTGTTGTTCTAATTTCGATACGCTTAAAATTTCACGAACTAATTGTTCCATACTTTCAATAATTTGATGATTTTTCTTTAAATATTGATCGCGATTTTGATAAGGGCCAATATTGTATATCATTCCTTCTAAGTATCCTTTCATTACAGTAAGAGGGGACTTTAATTCATGTGCTACAATCGCAAAAAACTCTCTGCGTTTTGTTTCTATTTCTCTTTCTTTTTCAATATCATTTTTTAATTGTTCATTTGCTTTTTTCAAATCAAACATAGCTTGTTGCAAGTTAATAGACATGTCATTCAAACTATTAGATAATTCTCCTAACTCATCTGTAGAGCGAACCTCAATTTTTTCGGAGAAATCTAAATTTGCCATCTTTTGTGCACCTTCATTAATATAAATAAGTGGCTTTGTAATAAACCTGGAATAAAAATAAGCACTTCCTATACCAATAACGAGCACAATGATACTAATATAGGGGAGAAAGCGTACTAAAACCTGTGAAGCTTCATCAATCGGTTGAAATGTAGCAAACACTACAAGCGTTAAACTACCATCTTGAAATTGAATTGGTTTCGTAACGTTATATGAATTGCTAAGGGTACTTGCATTCTCGAATCGTGTTGCTTTAGTAACTACTGTTTTTTGCGTACCACTTTGAATAAAAGAAAATGAAGGAGAGTAAATAATTACTCCTTCTTTATTTTGAAGATAAAGCATCGCATTATTTTTTTTGGCGTATTCATCAAAAAGTGGTATCGCATCTTGAAACATAAGATTTTTAGATTTATCAATGATTTCGTTTATCCCTGTTTGAAGTTGATCTGTTTTATATTGCTCATAAAACGTCGGAAGAAAGAAGTATAAAGTTAAATAAATCAATACTGCAAAGGATAATAAAATGAGAGATGTAGTCATAAAGAGTTTATAAGTAATTTGCTTCATTTTCATGAGTTTCACAATACTATTCATCAATTTTATATCCAATACCCTTTATTGTTTTAATATAAGGGATAGCTAATTTTTTGCGTAGGTTTTTAATATGTGTATCAATTATTCGTGTTTCTCCAAAATAATCGTAACCCCAAACCTTTTCAACGATATTTTCTCTTGTGAGTACTTTTCTCTCATTTTGAAATAGTAGTTGTAGAATTTCAAACTCTTTTGTCGTTAATATAATTTCAACGTCATTTACATATACTCTATATGCATCCACATCAATACGCACTTCTTTAAATATCAAATGATTATTTACATTTTTATCATAACTTCTTCTAAGTACAGCTTCGACTCGTCTAATCAAAACATGAAATGAAAAGGGCTTTGTTATATAGTCATCGATCCCAAGGTCGAATCCTTTCATTTGATCTTCCTCTTCTTCCAACGCAGTTAGCATAATAATTGGTACGTTTGACTGACTTCGGATCATTTTAGAAACTTCAAACCCATTAAGATTGGGCATCATGACATCTAGAAGAATTAAATCAAATGATTGCTTATTAAATTGTGTCATACCCTCTAGTCCATCTGAAGCGACTACCACTGTATAATGCTGTGTCATTAAAAATTGTTTAATTAATTCCTGAATTTCTTGATCGTCCTCTACCACGAGAATATGATAGTTTTTCATAATATCACCTCTGGTAGTCATTATAGCCGTACTATCTGGAGTTTATGTGGAGATACAATAGGAACTTCATAGGACGTTTAACGTAGTAGCTCCATTTTCAAGATTGTGTATTCTCCATAAAAAAGTATTATTACCCATATTCCTTTTTTATAGAGAAATATTTGTGCGCTTGAAAAAACTTATTATATAAAAAGCTAAACAATTAATATTTACAAAAAACTAATGTATAATAATGTAAATTGCATGTAGTTTTTTAAACTGTTTGAAAATATACTTTTGATACTTTACTAGAAGGGGAAAGGGAGATGAATTTAAATATAAAAGAAGCCAGCGAAATTTTAGAGCTTACGCCACAAATTTTTTAGTTTTTTTGCTAATTTAGTAAAGGCCTAAGGTGCAAACAAGGGATTATTTAAATCATGTGAGAAAGGTTGTGAAATTATTTGATGGGTTATAAAGCGATGCTGTTTGATTTAGATGATACGTTAATTGATAGGGATAAGGCAGTAGATAACTTGTTTTTATTAGTTTTAGAAAAATGTTATGAGGATGTTAGTGATACAGTCAAAAACAATATGTTACAGAAATTCAAAGAATACGATAAAAGGGAATACGGCATTAGTGATAAAACGATAGTTTTAGAATCATTATTTGATGAATTCGCGCCGAAATATAGATTGCCACACAATTATATCCAAGATTTTTGGAATGAAAATTTACCTAAATGTTTTTCAATAGACCAAAATACTATTCATTTCTTAAATCAAATAAAGAAGCACTTTAAAGTTGGAATTATAACAAATGGCTCAACTCAGAGGCAAAAAGCTAAAATATTTAATACGAATTTAAATAGATATTTTGAAACAATCATTATTTCTGAAGAAGTGGGATTTAGTAAACCTGATAAACGTATATTCGAACTAGCATTAAATAAGCTAAATTTACAGCCGGAAAATACTTTATTTGTTGGGGATGACTTAGAAAAGGATATTGTTGGTCCTCAAAATGCAAATATAAAAGGTGTGTGGTTTAACCCTCAAAAAATCAAGAATACGACCAAAATACAACCATATGCCGAGATTAACACTTTGGATAGTTTGTTAAGTTATGTTACTCCACAATATTTTTATAACAAGTAAAAGCAATTTCATATATATACATTCAAAAATATAAAAAAGAGAAACTATCATTAATTTCATTGACCGTATTAGTAATAAAAAAATATATATTTACAATAAAAAATAGAGGCAATTTTAATAGCTGCGGCTAATTTAATCTATGATTAATACGAAGTTTTGTAAAACAATTTTACTCATACTCTGTAAATTATAAAGGGGTGGGACTATGGAAATAAAGAAAGTAGTAATCGATGGAATCAATATTGCGGTCATTAGAAACGATAAGGTATTAATATCGGATGTTCAGTCTGCATTAGATACTATGGCAACAGTTCAATATGAGGTAGATGCGAAACATATTATTATCCATAAATCTTTAATAAGTGAAGATTTCTTTGATCTAAAAACACGGCTTGCGGGCGATATTCTTCAAAAGTTTATAAACTACAAGGTAAAGATTGCTATTGTTGGAGATTTCTCTATGTATACTAGTAAAAGCTTAAAGGATTTTATTTATGAATGTAATAAAGGGAATGACATTTTTTACTTAGCAACTGAACAACAAGCAATTGAAAAACTAAGTACATTAAAGTAATAATTATATCCCGCTAAATTCCCCCATTTCACTTAGTTCATGATTATATACGATATAGAAGAACTGATGTTTGTGGTAAACTAAGAGATGAATAAAGGGGGAGTTTTCTTGAACAATTTTAATAATATAATCCAAAATTTAAATAATATAGTTTACAAACCTAACAACTTAATGATTACGAATCTAAAAGAAGAAAAGCAAAACGCAGAATATGCAGGATGTTTATTCCATTTAAATAACAAAACTATTCGTTTTAGAAAATCAAAAGTTACTCCTAATAAAATTGGTCAATTTGTTTCTTTTTGGGAGAAAGATGAAAATATGCGAAATATAGCTTTCTCTTATGAAGCTGCTCCTGATTTATTAGTAATCACTTGTATTGCTGATAACAAACTAGGACAATTTATTTTTCCTAAAGAGATTCTTCTTAAAGAAAAAATATTGAGAACACAAAGTCAAACAGGGAAAATGGCAATGAGAATTTATCCTGTTTGGGATACCACTGTTAGCAATCAAGCTAAAAGGAGCCAAACGTGGCAACTTCACTATTTTGTTGATTTAAGCGATATTAATAATTTGCCTATAGATAAACTATTAAATTTATATTCGTAGCTTTTGATTTGCCCCAAAAAGAAGTAATTACAGAAAAGACATTTGTAATGACGCCTTCTATTAATTTACCTTGTGAATCGTAATTTTTGTACCGGTACAGTTAAATGAAATGTACATTGTTACAGTGCCCCTTAAAATTTACAATCAGCATATATTATTTAAACTTATAAATTTTTAAGGGGTGCTAATTATGACAAGTTTACAAAATCAGCTTTTCACAAGATTAAATCTTAAAAAACGTAATGAAGTAACGTTTGAAGAATTACCTACTATACTCTTTTCATTTGCACACACTATACCATTTGAGAATTTAGATGTTATAGCACGAAATACGAATCAAATCTCTCTGGAAAACTTACGAGAGAAAATTTTAACTAGTTCCCGTGGTGGACTTTGCTACGAATTAAATACTCTTTTTTACTATTTCTTAAAAGACTGTGGCTATGATGTACAACTGGCATTAGGTACGGTGTATAAAAATGATATAAATGCATGGGCACTGGAGGATGGCCATATAACAATTATTTTAACTTATGATAATCTACAGTATTTAATTGATGTAGGTATAGCTTCGTTAGTACCTCTTGTTCCTGTACCTTTTACTGGCGAGTCTGTTTCTTCAAAAAATGGTTCGTACCGAGTGAGACGAAAAGATACGAGTAAAGGAAATTATGTTTTAGAAAGAATAGATGCTGCTGGAGAATGGAAAGTTTGTCATGCTTTTTATAAACATATTATTGATGAGATAGTAGTAAACGATGTTCAAAGAAGAGTGATAGAAGATGAGAAGTCTATTTTTAATAAAGGACCAATTGCAGTAAAGTTGACGAACTCCGGTCATATTTCATTAACGAATACAAGTTTAACTGAAGTTATTCATGGGGAAAAAACTAAGCGTGAAATTACAGAAAATCAATATAAAGAGTTTTTATATACTTTATTTGCTATTAAGTTATGAATAATAAAGATAGCCGGTTTTTATTCAGAAGCGGCTATCTATATTATTTTGGTGTAAATGGTTTTCTTCTAATATGTTTCGGAAACTGCGGTATAGTTAATGTTTTTAATGTTTCCTCCGCTTCTTCATATGTATGAAAAATTGGTTCTTTTCCATCATCCCCTTGTAAAACTAGCCCTTCATCTCGGATTACATATGGCATAAAACCACCCCATCTAGTAAAGAATTATATTCTTTTGCAGCAGAATAATACGATTTAAAGTTGATTTTCTTAATAC
>NZ_WEII01000161.1:0-6569 GCF_009183805.1 Bacillus sp. B2-WWTP-C-10-Post-4
AGACACACCAATGGCAGGTATATGCCCTCGGTGTGTCCGTTTAGCAAGAATTAAATATCTCTCGATTTGTATATTAATTTTAAACAATAAAACTTATGTATAAGATTATCTATATAATATCTAAATGTCAATACTACTTCGCAATTATTAAATAAACTCACAAAAATAATGCTTCTAATTGATTAACCTTTTCTTTTTTGCATATGTCATTTAATAACCTAATTCAGGTAATACTATTAGTATATCTAAGTATAGGATTTTCATAACAAAATTTCGATTTTTTTATTTACAACTAAATTTCAAAAGTAAAAAACATTCATTTAATATATTCCTTACCTTAGAGAACTTTAAATATAAAACAATCTTTATATTACTCATAGCATAACTAACAGCAAACGACTAGAGCATATTAATGTTATGTAAACAATAAAGCGACACAAACTCGTTCGGTTGATATTAACATATCAACTGACATTGACATGAAATTTCATATTGAGAGATGAATACAAGTTAAACTAACCATCCAGTTCATACCTAAGCCAATTTATTAATTACATATTTCGCAAACAAAAATTATAAAATTGCTTTTAAGTTCCTATTTTAGTTATTAGACAAAAAGCACGCTAATAATGAATATACATCCATAACATATTTTTCTTGTAACAATTAAAATGACTTTTAGTTAGTATATACTTATATTGGAATGATACACAAAATCATTTCTTCTACTCAAATACTATAAAAACTACAATCTATAATTATAGATTGTAAAGATATTAGCTGCACTTTTTTTATCATAGAAAAGAACCCATACTTATAGTATGCCCAAATAAATAAGTCGTATACCTAAGTATTACAACTACTATTTATAACCAAAACTCCCAATATACTACACCGTTCTTTTTATAAACCTCCTTGATCAAGAAGGTTTCAAAGAAAGGCTATCTCCATTTAATTTTTAACACAATTTGAAGTACACAACCCAAATTTGTTAATGTCATATAAACAATTAACCAACACTAATACCCTCGAATGAAATTAACATATCAATTGACATTGATATGAAAGGAAATAAAAATGTACAGATGTTAATTTCATATTGATATTTTATGTGTTATATCAATCCGATGATACTCAGATATAAATTAACGTAAAACCAATTAGTAGATCTACATTTATTATCATTAGTTACTGGAATGTAATAACTAACAAACCAGCGCATGCTATATTTTATTACTAATTACTTTTATTAACTTTCTAATGGGTATTTAAGTCATAAACACCCATTAGAATAACTAGTATCTCTAAATGTAAATGGGAGTTTTCTATTTCTGATCAACATGACATTAACAATTAGGATGATTTATCCTTTGTTTGGGTGTTTTTTGTTAATGTCGTATTAATCTCATAGCAATACCTCATTTTATGTCAATGTTATCTTTATGGATATTCGAAGTATGCTTATCTAATTTTCGTTAACATATCAATCTCATCGTCTTGTTTATGATCTTATTAATATATGTAAACATATACTAGAAATCGGATATCTACAAAATACATCACTTGGATTATTCTAGTATTCTAAGTCGAACCTTAGTATCTTAAAAACTTCCTCAAAATTATCTATAAAATCCTTCGTTTATGATTCACATTTCATGTCAAAAGGTAATCTTTTTAGATCAGCATGTATACAAAGGGTTGATCTATATCTATTATAGTTAACAAAACATTAACAATAGGTGTTCATATGTTATTAGTAGGTGGTTGTAGTATTGATTTCATGTCAATGTCATGTTTCATGTTAATGTCAACTCACGGGCTCAATCTGTTCTTTAATACTGATAAAGATCATTTTGTTGATGCTGACTACATAAATTTCTATCATGACATGCAATATACAACTTAAATTGTACATTCTATACTAAATTAATATACATAAGTAGATCCTAACTTGTATGTAGCAAGTAAATAGGGAGTAGGACGAACCTCTTCGAAGCATTATGATTGTACTCCTATATCCTTAAATACCGTTTTGTTTATCGAACAATACTAACTCTACATTAATATTATTTACTTTTTACTAGCTTTTATACGTGATAATTAGATTTTGAGCGTTACTTTGTGTATTTTCCGTTATATAACCGGATTATATCCTTATAACTTATTTACAAAATAGCTTTATTTCCTTATCATTAATATTAAGTAGCCTAATTTGTTAATCTCATAGCAACTATCAGTAGCGCTACTACAATAATATATATATTCCCATTAACAAAACATTACCAATTATATATTTCAAATTGGTAATAAAGTTACTGATTCACCGAATTCTATGCTAAACGTCAATGTTTTGTTAACAAGTATATGTTTACATGTTAATTCTATATTTCATGTAATTCACTGGATTGGTAGGGATTTTTACAAATATTATCGAAATACTAGCTAACATGTTAATCTCAGCTCACATGTTAATTATAATTAGTTATTTATGAGTTGATTTTTGAGGAGGTAGTTACAATGATTGAGCAAAAAAATGAAAAACAAGACCATCAAATTAACGATGATGATATATTAGATGATAATGTTTTCGAAAAAGCATGGCGAATAACAGAATTCTCAAAACTAGTAGGACGTCATCATAATACAGTTTATAATTGGTTCAATATCCTAGAAGAAAAGGGACTTCATGAAACTTTAAGAACTCAAAATACAAATGAAAAACTCTATAATGCTTTAGATCTTGAAATTGCTCTATTTATAAAGCAGAAAAGGGATGAGAAATGGTCTCTAGATGCAATTATTGACCTTTTACCACACCAATTTGATTTAAGACCAGTTTCACCAGAACATCAAACAAATGAGGTATCCACTGAATTAAACCTTCAAGCTACTGCTGAAATTATTGAAAAAATGGTAACTAAACAGTTAGAAGAAAAAATAAAACATATTGAATCTCATTATGAAGAGAGGGTAGAAAGTATATTAAAGCAGTTACCACAACCAGAAGATGTAGAAACGCTAAAATTACGCCAACGCCAAGATAGGCTTGATAATTTTATTATTGAGCATAGGGCACGTCAGGAATTAAGAAAACAAGCAGAGAGCTTATGGAATAACAAACCTGAGGAAGAGCGCACTAGAAAAGCAGGCTGGTTTAAAAAAGAGGAAGACTTGAGTAAAAAACAACTCTTCATAGAGCAGTACATACAAGATAATATTATTGAGTATATAAAATCTCTTATGGATTCAGTGGAATAATAAAAAAGTCTGGAACTTAGTCCAGACTTTTTTATTATTTTGTAGTACCAAACATCTTATCTGGATCTAGAAAATCTGCTAGATCTTCATCTTCATTTGCTCCAGCATTATTATTTTCTTCGTCACTACCCATATCAATAAAATCTCCAAATGCAAAACCTAAATCCTCATCCTCATCTATACTTTCAATCGTACTAATTTGAGACTTTTTATACTGAATTTGGCTTTGTCTTTCTTTAAATTCATTAAATTCTTCAACTAAACCTTTAGATAATCTCGATGGTAATGCATCGGTTTTATAGAAGGTATATACAGTTCCTAAGAAATCATTCTTACTTACCAAATATCCATTAAAAACTGTACCATTTATAGGTAAATTATTTGAAACTTCTACCTTAGCGTCATCCATAAAGGAATCATTAATATTCTTTTGCTCATCTAGGATAGCAAGCATACCAAAATGATGTACTTTTGATGCTTCAACAGAACCATCATCGTTCTTCTTCATCAAATCAATCGGGGGATGGAAAGAGCTTCCTCTTAATGATTCTTGGAACATTTCTATAATTGCATGGCTATTTTCTATTTGATTCATATTACGTGAAACCTTATTAATTACTAAACAGCCCGTTTTCTCAAGTAAAATACGTTTAAAATCTTGAGAATCCAGTATTACAGATGTACCAGATCCATTAGCAGCGGTATTTAACTCATGAATAATTTCACTAATACGTTGATTTGCATAATCTCGTGAATTAGCGATACCTTTTTTCTCATTTTCATTCAATTCCTTAAATTCATCGTAAAAATGCTGGTTATCAGCAAACACAACAAATGCTACACCTTTTGATTTATCATTTGCTAATTTCCAAATTTCCTGTGAAAATTTATTTACTTGTCGTAATACATCAGGCCCATCTGCTCGGACGGGAAGAGTTACAACAATCCCCATTTTAATAAAGTCTTTGCGCTCAATAGCATTTTCAAAGGCTATTCTCGCAAACTTCGCTTGATTCGCCTTGATTTCAGACATTGGATATAGCTGCGCAACTTTTTGTAATTCTTGTCTGATTACTGGCTTGTTATGAAAAGCCGAAAATTCTTCAATAGCCTTAATGATTGTAGAAGTTCCAGTTCCTCCACCTAAACCTGCAAAAAATAAAACAAGTTCATCCGAAGGTCTTACTCGTTCAGTAATAAATTCTTTTAGCTTTTCTTTTGCTTCCTCATTTGAATCAAGGACTTTTACTGCACGCTCAGGATTCTTACCTAAACCACCTAATTTCAGTGAAACTTGATTACTTTTGGGTACATTTTTTAATTCAGCTAGATCTCCATCATTACTGTTTAGTGCTAAGCAATTATATACTGCTGTACCATCTGTATGTGTATATTCCGCAAATTTATCTACCATTCTAGTACCAGCTTGACCAAAACCGACCATCGTCATTTTAACTGCCACTTCATTCTTCAAGAAGTTTTTTGCCATTATTTTATCTCTCCTTATTTATCTTTTTTCTTTTCCCTAACTCAATCAGTACTTGTTGCCCTCTATAAGTTGAGATCAAAAATTTATATGGGTGCATGGTTTTTTCATAGATTAAAGACATTGATGATAGTGTACTCACACTTATTTCAGCTGAACGTCTAGATATATTCGTACGTTCAACCTCTAAAGAATAGGATTTTCCCTTTTTTTTCTTTACTCTCCTATCAATAACTACATTTTCCACTATTTCATTAATAGATATGCCCCTCATGTACTTCGTCTCTTGAAATTGTTTATTTACTATGTTTCCTATGTATAGAAATACACTATAGAGTATCTCATCTTGTTCAAGTATATCAGCAAACATGTTTACTACTTCATCTGCAAACTTGATTGTTTGATATTTTTCACTTAAAACTTCGTTCAAGTCGTCCCCCCCTTAAAACACTGGTTAATTATTCCTAGAAACATAGTACATCATTACACGTCGTATATCAAGTCATTATAAATAAAACTTATATACAGGACTTGTATATAAGACTTATAAAATTAAAAATAGAATTAATATATATTTTATAAGGGTTTATGTATACGCCTTATATATAATGCGTATACATGTTATATCAATCTTAAATTTCATGTGATTGACATTTCAAAAAAGATTATTAAAAAAACCAAATCAAAATTCTAAAAAACAGATAAAAAACCACCAATTTTTTTAGCATAAAAATTCCAGAAAAACTTATACACCTTATATATAAGCTTTACATATAAAATGTATAAAATAATACTTTTATATCGTAGTTAAATCAAAAAAACAAATTATCTAGTTTACATACAAGTTTTATATAAGACCCTTATATAAAACTTGTATGTAAACTGTATTTATAAAGCTTATATAATTCAACTAAACTTTTTTAATATTCCAACAATAAATATTGTTCGAGTATATTTATATTACTAGGGAGATTTCAAGACATTCTTATAGCAATTCACACTAAGTTTTTCTTTGTTACCTAGCTGTTTTAACGGGATTTATCACTTATAAGACCGCTCATTGTTAATGTTATGTTAATGTACTGTTCTTCACTTAGTACTTGTTAGTTCACATTATTATATATGTTATAAGAAAAATCATCCTCTTTTCCTCATTTGAATTCAATTCCTTGTCAATTTCATTCATTCCTCAAAAGCCAGTAGAAGAGGTTGTTAATTTCATATGAACAGCATCAATACCCTTGATATTCAACATATTAAAAAGGGAGTACTAGGATAAATCAACTTTGACATTCTAAAAGTAGTAGGCTAACAACCACATCTCTATTATAAAAAAGATACATTTGTTCAAACTAGATTATTAAAAGTGAAATCTCATCTTATTAACATCAAAGTGCTACTTACATTATAATAAATTTTTTTGTAATGCAGGAGGAATGATGATAGCAATTACAACCTCACATAAAATGAACAACTGTTCAATTTTAGTATTTCAGTTAAGATAACTCCTTGTTTAACGAAGAAAAAGTGAAGGTAATTCAATTGACTAAAACCAATATGTTAAGTATCTATAGACATATTGTTAACTTATTTATGATTTGGTATAAACAATTAATATTATTTGTCTAAGTGAATTTATGATTCTATACAAGAAAAAAACATAAAAGAAAAAGTTGGAATTTTACATTGAGCAAATAGTAGAAGTTGAAAAGAGCGTTTCAACACTAATAAAAAGTTGAATTTCGAATTAAGGATAGAAAAAATTATTCTTTATTATCAATAAACCTTTTTATAAATCTTGAATAATTTTAATCAATTAAAATAG
>NZ_WEII01000162.1:0-6541 GCF_009183805.1 Bacillus sp. B2-WWTP-C-10-Post-4
ATATTAATTAGGAGAAAACATTTGGTATAATATAAGTGCTTTATTATATGTGTTTTCTTCAAACCGTCTTAGGAGGAAAGCAGTTTTTTATTTTTTCAATAGTACTTCCTAACTATTTCTGTTAATATTTAGTTACCGATATGTGTATCAACCGGCCTGTGCTTCTGTACGGGCTTTTTTGATGCTTTCATGCTTCGTAATACCCAGGAACCTGTCTTAGTATTCGGGAATTCTACTAGATTCCCGAATACTAAGACAAACAAAAGCCTGTCCTATTAACTCTATAAAGACACCATTGCAAATATAATCCCTTATAGCTTCTATAGATTCTCAACTTTTTCATAATATTTATGAGAGTTTTTTTATATTCATATTTCTGTAACATCTTTATATAACGTTTCAATATATTACGTGTTAAACTTAAAACATTCCAAGAAGTCCTTTACTTTTAGAATCGACAATTCTTCAATACCCTTAGTCTTGCCCTGCATCCCCTGCAGGGCTTTTATCATTTAGCTAGAATTGATAAAGCCTTTTGTAGATTTCTTCAACCTTATCTGTACTGTTATTTATATCTCTAGCTCTTAAATTCTTTGTGAGCCACAAGATTTTCTTCCGTTCATATTCATCTCTCTGCTATTTATCCATTGTTTTCCATCAATAATCCGTTTATTGATGCGTTCCATAACTTTATCCTTAGTTAGATTTTCAATAACATTAGAAATTGAAAAAGTGAAACTATCTGTTAAAGGCAATTCGAAAAATATTAAAGTTATGATAGATTCAATGAAATTAGATCCACCTCAATCCCTTTAAAACAAATATAGCCCAAAATTCCTATTTAATTTCTTTAAATTTAAACTATATAGAAATTTATTTAACTTTTAATAATTAAGTCTAGCTATGAGACTATACAAAAAATCGTCAGCGCTTTTAAAAAGCAACTGACGATTTTTTATTCTCTTACATTTTTATTTAAATTGGCATCAACAATAATTCCATTGACATCTATAATAATTATGTATGTTATATATTTCTAAATCTCTTGTTTTAATTAAATAACAGATTCGCTATGCGAACCGAACAAACAATCTCTTATTTCTCCATGATTCTACAAATGCGCTTTAAATTTTATACAACTTGAAACTGATCCACCAATGTCATCTTTATTTGATGAGGCCTTTTCTATTTTTAAATCGTAGTGCTTTTAATATAGTTTCTTTCATGATTTCGTTTCGATTTCTCTTTTGTTTCCGTTGTTCTTGAAATGAAATTGGAAATTAATTATAGTATCCCAAATGGTATACACAAGCTATTTCACACAAATGATTGACCATATTCTTTAAATTGTATTTAATCATTAATTTTTGAATTACCAATAATATTTTTCTGGGTTATTACATTAAAGTTAATATTGTGATATATTTATATTCGGAATAATTATATCTTACATTTAAAGGGAGAATTTTAATGGATAACCTACTATTGAAAAAGGACTTAACAACGGATCAAATGGTTCTTGTTACTTCAGAGTTTGAGAAAAAGAAAAAATCAAAAGGACTTGCTTACCTAATTTGGTTTTTTCTAGGCGGACTTGGTGGTCACCGCTACTACGCACGTGACTTTGGTATGGCAATTGCCATGACACTGACTCTTGGAGGGCTTGGTTTCTGGGCTTTAATCGATGTTTTCTTTATTGGAAGCCGAATTGGTAAGAAAAATGAAATGTTAGAACGTGAAATTATTATGAAAGTTAAAAAGATGACTGCTTCAAAACGTTTATCTTCATAAAAAGCCTCCTTTGGGAGGTTTTTTATACAAACACTTCAATTTATGTTTTCACTAAATACTTTTTCCAATAACAAGTATCCTCCCCCCATAACATGTAGCCATCAATACATCATACACATTTCTAATTCTTGTTTCTCACTGCGTGTAATCATATACAACTTTACGTAACTCGTCCTTACTTCTCTTTTTATGTATTTTTATGTTTTAAGAAAATGACTCCACCAACTAGTAACAACAATGCTCCCACTGTAATAGACTTGAGACTATTATGGAATTGGTACTGCAGATATTTCGATGCAAAATTGCATTTTTAATTTAGATATATTGATGTATACTGAAAATGAACTACTCAACATTTTTATTTTAAGTTAGTATATCAAACCCTAACTACCTAAAAAACTCAAGTAAACGTATCTTATGTCATTTTAAAAAATACAAAAGTACCTTATATAATATAAGGTACTTTTGTATTTTATGTTTTAGAATTCCTCGATTTGAACTGTAAAGTTGAAATATAATACAGATTACGAACCGTTTTATACGTATCTCAGTTAAACTTCAGAATCACATATTGTTTTAACTACTGCTATTCTTCTCTAATTACATCTATAACGTTATCCTTTTTAATTTTCCGAAGCGGAATTAGTACCGATACATAACTAATCAAAAGTGCAGTTATAAATGTGATAAAGCTAGATTGATAAGGTATAATCCATTCAAACGACACCGTATTTGACAGTGCTACATAAAGAATATACGACAGCATACAGCCGAAAAAGATCCCTTGTATGCTTCCAAAGAAACCGTACAGAAGTCCTTCATATATAACCATCTTTTTCAAATCCTTCTGCGACATACCAATCGATTTTAAAGCAGCCAATTCTTTTCTTCTCATAATGATGCTGACTGTAATGGTATTTAAAATATTTACACAACCAATTAGTGTAATAACAGCTATAAATCCGTACCCTAATATTTTTATATAAAGTATATTGTCTGTATGGAAATTACTTTGAACAATATTATTTTGTACATCTATAGATGTATCTCCACCCAGTTTCTTTTGTATATCTAAAATTGTAGCATCAGCCCGAGATTGATTCTCTAAATCAATTTCAAAACCTGTTAATTTTTGTGGAGATGGTGTAATATATTCGGCTATTTGTTCACTAGTAATAAAAGTTATGGTATCCATCACTCTGCTCATATTAAAAATGTCCAATTCTACAATAGCAGCTATTTTTAAAGTTTCTAGTTTTTCTTCATTGTAGGAGATTTCCTCTGTCGATTTTCTTTCCTGCTGACTTGTTATTTGGATTTCATCCCCTACCTGAAAAGTACTTAGAGAACCTATATATTTTTTACTTGTATTCATATCATTTGATGCAGCTTGTTTTACTAAAATAACCTCTTTTTCACGATTTAATTTTGAAATATCAATTCTTCCACTAGTTACATTTTCAGCTAGTTTCTTTAAACTATTCTCATCGTATGCTTTTATTTGTGTTTTCATAATTTCTACAGTTTGATCATTATATTTTACTTTTTGATACAGCGATTCATTTCCTTGTAATTCTTTAATTTGTTTATTTTTTGGTATTTTCGTATAAAAATCATTTGCCTGATATTGCTTGTACAGCTTCTCTACGTTATTAACTTTATAAATATTTCGACTCATATGATCTATGCTAGGCTTGTCTAAATTTGAATTAACCCTAACTGATATGTCCGATTTTAGAGCTTGAATTTCCGGTTGTTTACGCTGAATGACAGTATCTATGAGAAACGTAAACGTGATATACAGTACACTACTTATAATAATAGACAAGATTGTAACTGTATATCTATTCGGATTCCTTTTGATATTTTTTAATGCCATACTTAACGGAAAAGATAGTGGTTTCTTTAATTTTGTTCTCTTTTTTTTCTTTATTTTTTCTTTTTTTATAGCTAATCGGCTACTTACGGCCAATAACGGTGAAATTCTACCTGCAAAAAAAGCAGGAAAATAGCTTGAAATATAAACAGTTATCAATGTAATTAAAGAACATACACATATAATTAACCAATCTAATTTAATTGTATATCCCATAGAGTTTTTAAGTATGTTTATCAGTACTTGATTAAGTAAAAAGACTACTAATATGCTGCACAAAATCCCAAAAAAGATAGCAATAATAGAAAGAAATGTTGCTTCTCTTATCACAATTTTCCTGATTTGTTTTTTTGTAGCTCCTATACTCCTCAATAGGCCAAACTGTTTCATTCGCTCTACTATACTAATTTGAAATGCATTATAAATAATAACAATTGTAGAAATCACAACAATCCCAATACTAATAGCGGCTGCCGCCATTATCTCCAAACTAGGCTTTAAGGCTTTCTTTAATTGGTCATTCACTCTTATATTTTCTTTATTCGTCAATAATTTAAATTGATTTTCAACTTCATCAAAGTTTGCGTACTTATGTAATTCAATCAATACGCTACCTTCTCCAACTTTAAACTTATTTTTATATGTCAATAATTGACCGGGTTTATTTTCCTGATTACTACTAGACTTATTTAACAAACCAACAAGTTTATATTTTTTTTCATGAATAGTAAACATACCGCCTAATTTAAGATTAGGCCCGAAGTAAGGCAGCATCCATTTTTCTAAAACAGCCTCGTTTTCATTTGAAGGTAGCTTACCTTCTACAGGAATACTAGACTTTAACAGCTTCAATGCTTGATGATCTGCATACATATAAGAGACAGCTATCTCATCAAATTGGATCACCTCTCCTGGAGTTATGATGCCATAAGAAGATATATTCGGATTACTTTTTACCATATTGAAAAGCTTTTGATTATAACTTTCAACTGAAATATTTGCAGAACCCATAGAACCTTTTTTAGCATTTTCAATTCCCGAAGTGTATCCACTATTTAAAAAAAGTCCAATCGTTGTTATTAGCGCCAACGCTAGAATAATACCTGTTAATGTTAGCAAAGTACGTTTTATATTACTTCTGAGATATTTTTGACTTAACTGTTTGTAACTATGAATCAATACTCCTCCCCTCCACATTTTTCTTGCTTTTGCACTAATTGTTTATCTGAAATAATCATGCCATCTGTAATGGTTATAATTCGATCAGAGTTTGATGCGATAGCAGGATCATGAGTAATTAAAATCACCGTCTGATTATATTTTTTAGCCGTTACTTTTAATAAATTCAGAACTTCTTTTGTATTTTTTGTATCTAGATTTCCGGTTGGTTCATCCGCTAAGATAATATCGGGTTTATTTATAAGAGATCTACCAATAGATACCCTTTGTTGTTGACCACCCGATAATTCAGAAGGCAAATGATCTCGTCTTTCATTTAACCCTAGAGTTCTTATAATTTCATCCAGGTAATGATCATCTACCTGTTCTTCATCCAATAGAGCTGGCAAAGCAATATTTTCTTGTACATTCAAGACAGGAATTAAATTAAAAAACTGAAATATAAAGCCAACTTTTCTTCGGCGAAAAATAGAGAGTTCATTATCTTTATAATTGTAGATATTTTCATCACCTATAAACACATTTCCCGAACTCGGACGATCCAGCCCTCCTAAAATATGCAATAAGGTACTTTTACCAGAACCTGATGCTCCAACTATGGTTACGAATTCTCCTCTATGAATGGAAAGATTAATTCCTTTTAACGCCTGTACTTGTGTTTCTCCCTCTCCATATGTTTTTACTACATTTTCTAATCTAACAACCTCCATACAACTCATCCTTTTCACAGATTAATTTTGAATCTCTACAAAATAGATTTTATCCTTATCGTACTCACCATTCTCGTCTTTCACTGCATACACTTTCGAAACGTATTCGACCACCTTTTTTACCTTGTTTTTATTTTTATAATCAAAATTTTCTTTTGCAAACTGAATTAACGAAAGGCTTACTTCTTTTTCTTTTAATTGTTTATATGTTTCCTCATTAACAATTACTATCGGTGATGAAAAATAGCCAATCCAATTATTTTGTTCAATATGTTGAACAGGTATCATTTGTCCATTTAAATTTAAATTTCCATCCTTAACTTCCCCATCTTCCGCATTTTTTCTATAAAAGATGTTTTTTTCCCTCGCTAATTCTTTTATTTCTTTTACCGAGGCTGAAGTCATTGAACTATCTTCTTTAGATAAGGGTGTTCTTATAATTCCTTTTTTTAAGAATTTTTCAGCTGTAGATTTTGTAATAACCGCATATTGTTTCTTTGTAACAGATGGTTTATTAAGTTCCTTGTCTATCTCTTCTTCAGTCATATTTCCTCCTTTTTCTTTCCATTCTTTCTTAATTTCTTCTTTCTGTTCGGTAGTGAATTCTTGTTTTATTATTTCTGTGACCAATTTATAACTATAATCTGTTGTTCGTACGTTTTGATCTTTATACAGATTTTTGACAGCTGATATATTTTCTTTCGTTCCAGATACCATGATACCGTTTACTGGTTGTGAGGGACCATTTATATACCGATTTACAGCAAACCCTATACCTATAAAAATTGCTGTTACTGCTAGAAATCCTATTATCTTTTTCATTTTCTTCCTCCTCATATACTCTGTTTAATCTGGGATTAGAACAGTAGGTTTTTTCTTTATATAAACAGGCGCTAAAATGCTACAAGTCTTAATAAAGAATGATTACTTTCAGTATAGACGTCTTTAATTGTTAATTGAATAACTCTTGTCTTACTATATATAC
>NZ_WEII01000163.1:0-6529 GCF_009183805.1 Bacillus sp. B2-WWTP-C-10-Post-4
CCCTAAAAGAAAAAATAGATATTAATCACATTTTAAATCAGGTGAAAGATACTATTTCACCACTCGCTCTATCATACAAAGTTGAAATCAAACAAAATAGTACAGATTCCTTTTATATAAATGGGGACCCCGAAAAATTCAAACTCTGTCTAAACAACATCATCCAAAACGGAATTGAGGCTATGAAAAATGGTGGATTATTACAAATAAATATACAAAAAGTAAAAGGAAATATCATAATTGATATTATTGATTCAGGAATTGGGATGTCATCTCAACAAATAAAACGAATTGCTTTGCCATTCTATTCAACAACAGAAAAAGGAACTGGGCTTGGTACTATGATTGCTTATAGTATTATTAGAGAATTAAACGGAGATATAGAAATAGAGAGTGAATTAGGTAAAGGGACACGCTTTTCTATTAGTATCCCTTGCTAATGTGATAACAATTTTCTGTTTAGCTAATTACATAAATGAATTTTAAGAAACCCGCTAGCTAGCTTACTTATTAATTATCTTAAATTCATATGCGTTAATTAAATATAATAAGGATCAGAGCCTATCTATTGTTACAGATACACTCTGATCCCTTAGTTTAATTCAATTAAAAACACTTAATATTTATAACTTTTCTTACATCGTGATGAAATACTAGTTCATCGATTTTATCTCATTTACTGATTAGATTGGTTTAATATAAATATAACATCTCGCGACACTTAATTTGTTATTATCACTAGTGACATTTCCTGCAGTTGTTTTTTTATTAAAGTACAGACCTTTTTCCATTCATTGAAAAAGACAACTCCCCTTTTACTACTTCGCTTCCACCGTATAATTCCCTGTCCCTCCTCCATACTGATACACATGTAAATAATACTTCCCTGGATACGTGTAGTAGCTACCTACTAATTTATTCCCTTGTTGCTGAGCATACGTAACATAATTATTTAAATCTGCTTCAGAATAAAGTACCCAGTTCATTCCAATATTATTTTCATTCGTTACGTTAATTTGAAGGTTTTTAGCAGTCTCCACATTAATTTCAAAGAAGTCACTTGTATCGCCATTTCCTAAACTAGCACGTAAAACTTGATTTAACTGCAATTTGTTTGCTGTTTGGAATGAGTTATTCGGTTCTTTTTCTACACTGTTATCTTCTTTCTTTTGAACAGTTACAGTCGCTGTAGCAGTATTAGTTGCTCCTTTATCGTCTGTTACCGTTAATTTCGTCGTATACGTTCCTTCTTTTGTATATACGTGAGTTGGATTTTGCTCATTACTTACTGCTCCATCACCAAACTCCCATTTATACGAAGTAATTTTCCCGTCTTCATCTTTTGATCCGTCGCTTGTAAATGAAATTGCTTCATTTACATTTCCGCTATACGGACCGTTTATAACTGCAACTGGTGCTTTATTCTCTGCACCTTCTTCTGTATTAATACCGTGGAACACAACATCATATTCAAATTGTCCTGATGTATTCACGCGATAATTTACGAAGTATACTGTTACTGTTTTATAGCCTGTCCATTCCTTTGCACTTAAACGTTTTAACGTATCATTAACGTTTTGTGTAATTGTTTTCCAATCTTCATATTCTCCTTTTGCTGCAGTTCCTGTATATGTTCCTTGTAGTGTGAATGTATTAAAGAACTGTGATTTATTTTTCTTCACTGATACATTTTTCAATTTTGCTTCCGCTGTTATTTCTGCTACAATATCTGAAACTGGCTTCGATGCATGATTCGCTAAATAATCGTCTGATACTAATGGCACATTATATTTCTCACGATTATCAACTAGCATTTGCATATAGTCTTGATATTCTTTATTTAAATTCGCATCTTTACTTAATGTAGAGCGATATGCATCATATGCTGTTACATCATTTTTCCTAATAAGATCATGTATTTTATCGAACATATCATATCTCTTATTGTACATATACGATTGTAAAGCAAAGGAATAATTATAGAAATCCCACGTTCCATACTTTGCATTTAACGTTCGCTCTGCCGTATAACGCTCTGCTGGGTTTGAAGATAACCCTCCTATAATACTCTTTCTCGGTACAACATTATCCGTTCTCGTTGCCCCTGCAAAAAATTCAGCATTTCCTTCTTCAAACCAAGATAATCTTTCATTTTCATATATTTTCCCTTGTCCCCATAACCCTGGTACTTCATATCTACCTTGTAAATAATGCGTGAACTCGTGCCGGAATAATTCTTCTAAACTATAAATACTTTCTTCTGGCGTACGCTCATAAGTAAAGAACGTACCTGTTCCTTCTATATAAAGACCACCGTTATTCGTTTCATAACCGTACAATTGACGATTAAATTGATATTCCGCTGGGCTATTATAAATAACCATCGTTAATACATCATCAGGATTTCCTTTTTCTAAAGGTTGATCACTTTCAACCGTACGATGGAATTGTGCCTTCACTTCTTTTGCCGCCCAATATAAACGTTTTACTTTTTCTTCTGTCACTTTATCTCCAGCTTTTAAAACAATTGCCCCATCATCAAACGTATACGTTTTTGGCAAATATTTTTTCTTTCCATCTTCTCTTATTTGATCTAAATTCACCACTTTACCATTTGCATCTTTTCCGCCATAATTCGTTGCAATTTGCTCAGCAGCTACGAAATATTGCTCCCCTAAATATGGATATATTTTCATCGCATCTGTTACAACTTGTAACCCTTTCGTTCCTGTACTATGGAACGTACCGAGTCTACCTGTATAATAAATGCCATTATTAATAATCCAACCGTTTTTTGCTGTAATCGTTCCCATTAATGCAAAACGACTTAATTCATTAATATAACTATCTATTTTCTGATACCATACTGTATCTTTCGGTGCTTTCCTCGTATCGTACAAATACGATTGAATGTCGTAATCAACACCTTGCATAATATCGTAAATAGCATTTCCAGCTGAAAGATTATCTACTAATGTAGAAAAATTATCATTATATTGTTTAAAAATCTTTGCAGCCGATGTTATCGTTTCCACATCACTCGAAGCGTTTCCTATTAACTTTCCGTATGATGATACCACTCTATTTTGCTCTAATGTACCCAGCTTGAAATTTGAATTGTTAGCCATCGCTTTTAATGCAGGTAAGCATTTATCATGATAACTCTGTTCATTTAATTTACTAAGTTCCGAATTATAAAATCCTAAATAAAATCCTGAACGTAATACCTCTACTAATGTCTCAATCCCTTTTGAATCATCCTTCGTATAGGCTTGTCCTTGCTGCTTCAATTTATCAATAATCGCCTGCATCCTACTATCATTTTGATAGAATGCTAGACTGTCTGTATTAAACTGAAATAGCCCCGTAATTTGCTCCCAATCAATTGTTACAAGTAAATCTACTAACTGCTGATTGCTTAATTGATTTAATTCAGCAATTGTATAAGTTTTCGCTACAGCTAATTGCTTACTTTCTTTTTTCACCTCAGGTGGTCTTTGTGATAAATCGGCAAATTGTAGCCTTTTCTCAAAAGACTTGCTTTCGAGCACTTTCGATGAATGAGCTAATTCTTGTACTGGTAGTTGTACACCGACTGGCTCCATTTTGAGCACATTTCGATAAGAAACTTGCTCTCCCTTAGTATCTTCTGCCAAACTTACCCCTACTAACATTAAACTAGCAAAACTTACCCCTACTAACATTTTCTTTGAATAGCCTTTCATGCTCTCCCCTACCTTACATTTTTAGTGTCCCTCTCCATTATTTTACTATTTTCACTTTTTGTCCTGTATTGAGAAAAAATAAGGTAACGTTTACACATGTATCCATTCCATGTAAAATTAACGCTTGACTTTCCGTGCATTTTATATCAAAAAAAGATAGATAATAGCAAAATTTCTGCTACATCTATCCTCGTTTTCAACACTATGATTTTAACTTTATAAACGTAACTTCCGGTAATGTTTGCATACGCTGAATAAACTCATTCTTTTCTTCTGACGATATATTTTTCAGTTGCATTCCTACCTTATAAACAGTTTCTGTACCTTGCTGTGAAGCTTCCACCTCATATGAGAGTATTGGGATGCCTTTCACTTGTAGTGTTGCTAATATTTGTTGTATCGCTTCATGTTTATTTACAAACATTTGCACTGTTATATTTTGTGGAAATAAAAATTGCACCTTAAAAATACGACTTACAATTTCTAAACCAATTAAAACGAGAATCGTCGCTCCAATGCCTACTACATACATTCCCGCTCCAATTGCTAATCCTATACCGGCAGTAGCCCATAAACCAGCCGCGGTCGTTAATCCTTTCACCGCCTGCTTTTGAATAATAATTGTGCCTGCACCTAAAAAACCAACTCCACTAACGACTTGTGCTGCAATACGACTTGGGTCTAGAGACATATGCTCTTCAAACACAATATCTGAAAAGGCATATTTCGAAACAACCATTATTAACGCACTTCCTACCGCTACGAGGAAATGAGTCTTTAATCCAGCTTCTTTCGATCGAATTTCTCTTTCAATACCAATCATTGCTCCTAACAAGCCAGCAACACCGATTCGTATAATAAAATCAAAATCTACACTCACGGGCACTTCCCCCTTTCATTCATTATAGATAGATAAAACAAAAAATATCACAAACATCCATTTATCAACATGAAGGAATACCACTAAAATACACTTAATACTCCGGCCGTTTTATGTTAATATTTAAAATATTAACATAAAATAAATAACTTCTAATTTTAAACCTTCACTAATTTTCTAAAAAACCAAAGGTGGATTGCATGAAATTAGGTTGAGAAATTTAAGAAAACGCTTTCGTTTTGTTTCATAATTTTTTATAAAAAATACATAAATAAAGGAGCCTGCTAACTTCCCAGCTATGGTTCAAGAACTTCTCGATGCGCATAACGGAATAAATATCCCTAAAAATTGGGTACCAGACTCTACATATTGGCTTGTTACAGATGAAAATAAAATTGTGGGAGCTGTTAATATACGTCATAGTTTAACCGAACATTTATTTAACGCTGGCGGTCATATTGGTTATGGCATTCGCCCTTCTGAAAGAAGAAAAGGTTATGCTACGAAATTACTAGCATTATCATTAGAAAAAACGAAGGAATTAGACATCACGAAAGTACTTGTCGTTTGCGACGCAGTGAATACCGCTTCTGAAAAAACGATTTTACATAACGGCGGGCTTCGTGATGATGATTTCACTGAGGAAGATGGGAATGTAGTAAGAAGATATTGGATTGAGCTATGAATGATCACAAATAAGCGAGAAAGTGATTATACACTTTCTCGCTTATTTTACACTGCTTCTATTTCAAACTGCACTGTAATACCACTTGGATCTACCACCACAAACCCATTTGTAGTTTCATTTATTTCATGTTGTTTTTCTATTAATCTTTCTTTCACTTCATCTAACGCTTCTTTATGCGGTAGTACAATCGTATACACCTTTAGCCCAGTTGCAAGTACTGGTGGGTGTGGATTGTTTACTCCGTTCCACGTATTTGCACCAATATGGTGATGATATCCCCCTGCTGAAATAAATAAGCAATCCTCTTCACGCTGTTGTACTTCAAAACCTACTGTTTCCACATAAAATTCATGTGATTTCTCTACATCAGCTATTCTTAAATGTACGTGCCCAACGACAGTATTAGCAGGCAAACCATCAAACTCATAATCAACAAGTGTTGCCAATTCTTTTAAATCAAGTGGTGTACTTCCTCCTGGCCCTTCTCCCCATTGATCACGCGGACGGTCTGCATAAATTTCAATACCATTCCCCTCTAAATCTTGCAAATAAAAAGCTTCGCTATATGTATGATCACTTGCACTATTAAACCTTGAAATTGGTAAAATTTCATTTGAATATGTATAACGCCCTTCTTGCTCATCCGGGCTGTCAATTACATTCTTATTACGAAGAACCCCAAATAGCGCAGAAGCAAAAGCTTCACGAGTCGGAACTAAAAAGGCTACATGATATATACCAGTCGTACGCGGTTCTTGCAGTACCCCGTCCTCTAACTTTTCAAGAACAAATAACGCGTTCTTTCCACCTTTTCCAGATAAATATGCTTTATTCCCCTCTTGCTTAATTACCTCTAATCCTACAACATTCTCATAAAAAGCAATTTGACGCTCTAAGTCTTTCACTTTAAATTCAACATGACCAATACGTGTTTTCGGATGAATTTGTACCATGAATAACTCCATCTCCTTATCCCTATATTTTTCCATTACATATAACCGTTACTATGAAGGATACAACTAAAATCATCCTATGTAAATAAGAAAAGTCAGAATTTACATACATTTTTATTTTCATAATAAAAAAGCCACCTTTTCTAAATTTCAGAATGAAGTGCACCCCAATTGTTAGACACAGTCTAACAATTGGAGGTGCATTTTTTATGGCTAAATTTTCTTCAAAAGAAAAAATCCAAGCGGTGAAACGATATTTAGATGGTACAGAAAGTGGAAAAAT
>NZ_WEII01000164.1:0-6408 GCF_009183805.1 Bacillus sp. B2-WWTP-C-10-Post-4
TCTTTAACGTTAATAAATATTAAAAATAATATGATAGCAGAAATTAAGTTAGATAAGTAGAAATTTTGATGAAACAGTAGTTCGAAGATGACATAGAAAGTAACGAATAAGGCAATAGCAGGTAGTATGCAAATAAATATAAATCTCCAATTTTTTAAGTAATGTTTATAATTAGTAAGTACTTTCTCCATAAATATAGCTCCTATATTTTTGTTTTTATATAATTATACATTTAGATACAAAGATTTTCAAAGTGAAATATTTAGCAATTCAAAAATATAAGGAGAGCTTTTGTTGAAAATCCAGATTGCTGTAGCAATCTGAATTTGACTTTAAAGAACTATACTAAAATGATACACTATAATCTACGTTATTTTTGAAATGAATAGAGGGGTTTGTGTGATAGATAAAATTAAAAATGCTGTAGAGGATATGTACGAAGATGAGGCTAAAGATTTACTTCAAAGTATTCTCATACAGTTAAACTTATTAGAAGAAAACTACAGTGAAGATACAATTAAAAATTTGATGGATATTCCGAAACAATTAACGAGTAATCCTACTTATAAAAGGAATGTAAAAGAAAGTACGCACGTACATATTGCTTTTGATGATTCAACGGCTGGTTGCTTAAAATATATGTTAAGTCAAGAAGAATTATTTGAAGAGAGTGTTGTTGCTTTTTCGGAATTCTTTTCAATTGGACCGATATATAGGTTGCATACGAATGAGGGGCAACTAGCAAGACAGAAGTGGTTAATAAATAACTTAACTGCTTATGATAGTTATTTTGAAGAAGAATATTTATCAAGATTTATAGCAACTATAGAAGAACTACATACTATTCCTGTTGAAACGCCTATTACAATTTGGAAGGCTGATAATGCACATGAACATGTAGGCCTAAGTTTTGTAATGGTACAATTAAAGGATAAGAAAAATATTCGAGTTATTAATACGTCTGAAGCAAGTAGAGAAATATTAAAACAAGAGTATGATATTCGTGGAACGGGAGAATTACCACCTGAAAGTTTAGCTCTATTCCAAAAAAGTTTTATAAAGCTACCTTATTTAACTGAAGAGAAGCGCATGAAGTTTGAAAATGAGTGGGATAGATTATCGGAAAGCATAGAATGTTTAAGAGTTTGGAATGAAAATGAAGTGCATTCTGTACAGGAAGATTATTTTGATCAATTTATAATTGAATGCGCGAAAAGTGTGGGTGCTGATCGAGAGTTCCTTAAAGCTCCTAGAGTAATTGGTGAAGCACTTGGTCTTGTTGAACAATTAGTTGGAGATACTTTCTTAGAATATCGCTTGAAACAATTAATTAAACAAGAAGTATTTGAATTTGAAGGTTCGTTAGATGAAATGCGTTTTTATAGTGTGAAGTTAAGGAAATAATAAACACGTTCTATTTTGAAAGGCTCGTATTTTTAATAATACGAGCTTTTTAAGTTGAATTTGGGCTATACATAAGCTTCCCAGAGAGGGCATATCACATATGAATGGTAAAGGTAATGAATGAAAAGAAGGTGATTTGTTAATATGTATAACCAACAAAATTATCCATATGATCAAGCGATGTATTATAATCCACAAAACTACGGGTATGAACCTACAAATGAAGTGAGAGATATTGAACAAGAAGATTACAGACCAGATGATGCAGAAGATGCTCCAACGTCACCACCTCCGTCACAAGCGCCGTCGTTACCGTCTACATTTGCTTCTCCAGCACAACCAGGTAATATGAAATCATGGATGTGTAACTGTCTAGGAAGATGGGGCTATTTACGCTTACATCGTCCTGGTCCTTTCGGAAGAGATTTATGGTTCTTCCCGACTGAAGTGAGAAGAAATGGAGTGTCAGGTTACACGTGGCAAGGTGGTCGTCGTCGTAAAGTAAGTTATCGCTATCAACAAATTAGTAATTTTATGTGCTTCGCATAAAGAGAAGTGGGAGAGTGAAACGATTTTACTCTCTCACTTTTTTATTTTTCAATATACGAAGTAAGATTTTGATTAAAAATTTACAATTTTCACATTTTTATTAGAGTATAATGCATATGTTGGGTTGATTTTCAAAAACAAATGAGAGTGAGGGAATACAATGTCAATGAAAAACAAAGTTGGGTTAAGCATAGAGGATGGCATTAATTTAGCTTCAGCTCAGTTTAAAGAAGATGCGTATGAAATTTATAAAGAATCGCGAAAAAAACAACCTATATTATTTGTAAACCAAGTTGAAATCGGTAAAGAATGGCTCATTACTAGATATGAAGATGCTCTGCCACTTTTAAAAGATAATCGTTTAAAAAAAGATTGGACAAATGTGTTTTCTCAAGATATAAAGAACATGTATCTTTCCGTTGATAATAGTGACCACTTAACAACACATATGCTAAATTCAGATCCACCTAACCACAGTCGTTTACGATCTTTAGTTCAAAAAGCTTTTACACCGAAGATGATTGCACAATTAGACAAAAGAATTGAGAGAATAGCAGATGAGTTGATAAGTGATATAGAGCGAAAAGGTACATTAAATCTTGTGGATGATTATTCATTTCCATTACCGATTATTGTAATAAGTGAGATGCTCGGTATTCCAAAAGAAGATCAAGCGAAATTTAGAATTTGGTCTCATGCTGTTATTGCATCACCAGAAACACCTGAAGAAATAAAAGAGACCGAAAAACAACTATCTGAGTTTATTACATATCTTCAATATTTAGTTGATATTAAACGAAAAGAGCCAAAAGAAGACTTAGTGAGTGCTTTAATACTTGCAGAGAGTGAAGGGCATAAACTTAGCGCTCGGGAACTATATTCAATGATAATGCTATTAATTGTAGCAGGACACGAGACGACAGTGAATTTAATTACAAATACGGTATTAGCACTTCTTGAAAATCCAAATCAATTACAGTTATTAAAAGATAATCCAAAACTAATTGATTCGGCTATTGAGGAAGGATTGCGTTATTATTCTCCAGTTGAGGTTACAACTGCAAGATGGGCAGCGGAACCTTTTCAAATTCACGACAGAACAATCGAAAAAGGAGATATGGTTGTCATTGCCTTAGCTTCTGCAAATCGTGATGAAACTGTATTTGAAAACCCAGAAGTATTCGATATTACTCGGGAAAATAATCGTCATATTGCCTTTGGTCATGGTAGCCATTTCTGTTTAGGCGCTCCACTTGCGAGGTTAGAAGCAAAGATTGCTATTACTACTTTGTTTAATCGAATGCCTGAACTACAAATAAAAGGGAATCGTGAAGAAATTAAATGGCAAGGTAACTATTTAATGCGTTCTTTAGAGGAATTGCCTTTAACTTTCTAGAATAGTTAAAAGGAGACATGCATACATCGAAAATGATTTACATAGAGTATGTATGTGTTATTTAAATTCGAAACGGAAGGGTGAAAACATCCCAATGATCAACTAATTCTATTTGTAAGAGATCTTCGTTAAAAAACGAAATATTCTTCTGAATAGGGTTAGTCTGTACATTTATAGAAAAGGGATGTATTTCGCTCTGCGAATATATAGTCTTTTTATATGATTTGTGCTGCCTCCTGTTCAGAACATGAAATAGGAGGCTTTTTTATGTCGACAAATGTAGTAACGAAACAAAACAATGGGGTATCACAAGTATTAAAAAATCGGTTTGTTCAAGGGATTTTAGCATCAGCATTATTTTTACAAATAGGAATATGGGTTCGAAACTTTGCGGTATTACTATATGTAATGGAAATGACAAAAGGTGATGCTTTTGCTATTTCGATGATTTCAGTTGCTGAATTCGCTCCAATTTTTATTTTTTCATTTATTGGCGGTACTTTTGCTGATAGGTGGAAGCCAAAGAAGACAATGATATGGTGTGAAACGTTAAGTTCCATTTCAGTATTCGCTGTATTAATTACGCTTATGTTTGGAACGTGGAAAATTGTGTTTTTTGTGACACTCATCTCTGCAATCCTTTCACAGTTTTCACAACCATCTGGAATGAAGTTGTTTAAACAACATTTATCAACGGAACAAATTCAATTAGCAATGTCTATATATCAAACGATATTTGCAATATTTATGGTATTAGGACCAATACTAGGGACATTTATCTTTCATAGTTTTGGAATTTATATTTCAATCATCATAACAGGTATTTCGTTTTTACTTGCGGCAGTTGTATTGTTATTCCTTCCGAAAGATCTTGAAAACGCCGTAGAAAAGAAGGATATCACTCTGTTGCAGGAGATGAAGGATGGTATTAAGTATGTCAAAAAGAAAAAAGCATTAACTTTGCTAGGGCTTTGTTTTATGGCTGCAGGACTAGGTATAGGATTAATTCAGCCATTAGGTATATTTATTGTGACTGAGCAGTTAGGATTATCAAAAGAGAGTTTACAGTGGCTACTAACAGTAAATGGTGCGGGAATGATTGTTGGCGGAGTATTAGCAATGGTATTTGCGAAAAACGTTGCTCCGCAAAAGATGTTAATTATCGGTATGCTTGGTCAAGCAATTGGTATTGGCATTATAGGATATTCTACAAATTTATGGGTGACACTTACAGCGCAGCTTTTTAGTGGTTTAGCTCTTCCTTGTATCCAAATTGGTATTAATACGCTTATTATTCAAAATAGCGATACCGATTTTATAGGTCGTGTAAATGGTATTTTAAGTCCGCTTTTTACCGGTTCAATGGTAGTAACGATGAGTATAGCTGGCCCATTAAAAGAGATGTTTTCATTAAGTATGATGTATGAAGGGACGGCTTTACTTTTTATAATTGGATTATTGTTTATTTTACCTATATACAATTTAAAGCCAGTAATAGCGGTAGAAAGTGAAATAAGTGGTAAAGGAAGTGCTATACAAAATGAATCCTAATCCAAATGTTAAATACCCTATTGAAGGAAATCAAAACGTTCAATTTATAAAAAATATAATAACAAAACCTAATATACTTGTTGGTGACTATTCTTATTATGATGCGAAAGATGGAGAAACATTTGAAGATCGAGTATTACATCATTATGAATTTCTTGGAGATCGCCTTACTATTGGAAAGTTTTGTTGTATTGCATCTGGAGTTAACTTTATTATGAACGGAGCCAATCATCGGATGGATGGATTTTCGGCATATCCATTTAATATATTTGGAAATGGGTGGGAGAAGTATACACCTAGTTTGTCTGATTTACCTTATAAAGGTGATACAGTTATAGGAAATGACGTTTGGATTGGTATGGATACAACAATTATGCCCGGAATAAAAATAGGGGATGGTGCAATCATTGCAGCTAAATCTGTTGTGACTAGAGACGTCGCACCATATACAATTGTTGGTGGAAACCCTGCAAATAAAATAAAAGAGAGATTTTCAAATGAAATAATTCAAGAATTATTGCAAATTCAATGGTGGCATTTTGATATTGAAAAAATAACTGGAAATATTGATGCTATTGTACGCGGAGATATTGAACCATTAAGAAAGCTAAAAAGGGAATGAAAAATGGATGACAAATAGTATCATACCTCCGAATTTTGTTAATGATAATAGAACAAGGAGGTGTGATACTATGGCACAAGACGTTTTATGTGAAGTAAACAACTGTAAATTTTGGGCGAACGGTAATAAATGTAGTGCAGAGGCAATTTACGTAGTAAGTCATAAAGGTAAACATGCATCTACAACGGAAGAAACAGATTGCAAAACATTTGATCCAGAAGTGTAAATTCTTTAAGGGTAGCCAAATCGTGGTTGCCCTTTTATTAATGATAGTATTGATAATAAATATCATTTTCATTCATTAATTTTAGCTTTTTTTGTTATTTTTTCATATTTTCTTCATAAGTGATGTAATCCAACTCAATTCATGTTCAATTCGTGATTTACTAAATTCAATGACTTCAGTAATAAAGGCTGAGGTAACCTCTAGAGACTGAATAGCGGTAAGTTGACTATGTAGTACGTTTTGACGTACAGTCAAAATCTCTTTTCTAGCTTCATATTCAAGTTTTTCAAATAGCGCGATACGAACAAGAAATTCTGCATTATTTGTCGCAAGTTTTTCGGGAAACTCTCGTAACATTTCAGAAAAAATTTCTTCTCCTGTTTCTGTTATATCGTACATATTTCGGTTTGGTTTTCCAACTTGTTTATGTATTTTTTTCGTTATAGCACCCATATTTTCAAAGCGCCGAAGGGCAGGGTAAAGCATGTTGTGATTTAATTCAAAATTCTCACCTAAACGATTTTGAACATTTTTTTTGATTTCATATCCATGTTTTGGTCCGGTCGTTAATTCTGCTAGTAGTAAAATATCAACGTACATAAAAATCCCCCTTATATATTTCTCAAGTTCTTTAATGAAAAATCCCCTTTAGTATATGTT
>NZ_WEII01000165.1:0-6381 GCF_009183805.1 Bacillus sp. B2-WWTP-C-10-Post-4
ATTTTAGAGTCAACTGAACATTGTCATTTTCCTTTTAATAAACTTACTCAATTATTAAGTCTAGATGGAGAGAGTAATAATCTTCCCTTATTAAATACAATAGTAATGTTAGATGATATTCATTGTTATGAGAGTACAGATAAAATAAACTCTGATATGGTTATTAGGTTTATGAAAAATGAAGAACAGTTAAAGGTTCAAGTGGATTACAATTCTACTTTATATAGTGAAGGATTAGTTAGTAGAATAGTTAATCATTTATATAATATTTTAGATATATTAATGAAAGATCCAAATAAATCTGCAATGGATCTAGATGTAATGCCTAAAACAGAAAAGAATCAAATATTATTTGATTTCAATCATACGACTAGAGTTCATAAAACATTACTTTGTGAGACTGTAACAGCTCCTCAATTATTTGAAGAGCAGGTAAAACAGAATCCTAATCAAATAGCGATTGTATGTAATGGAAAAGAAATTACATATAAACAATTAAATATAAAAGCTAATCAGCTGGCGAGAAGGTTATTAGACCAGGGAGTTAAAAGAGAATCCATTGTTGGTGTGATGATGGAACGCTCTATTGAGATGATTGTAGGCATATTAGGTATCTTAAAAGCGGGTGGGGCGTATTTACCGATTGATACCGAGTTACCAAAACAAAGAGTGGAATATATGCTGACAGACAGCGGGTGTTCACATGTACTAACATATCAAAACTCTATTATAAAGGGAGTAGCATTTCAAGGTAGTGTAATAAATCTAATGGATATTCCTTTTGAAGAAGAACAATTAGAAGATTTGCAGATAACGATGGAACCTCAAAATTTGGCATATGTTATTTATACATCAGGTTCTACAGGCCAGCCCAAAGGGGTAATGATTGAACATCGTTCCTTAACTAATTTTTTGTGTGCAATGTATGAGGACTTCTCTCAAGATATAGGGATAACTGATAATGTACTATTCTCAAGTAGTATTTCTTTTGATGTTACTATATTTGAAATATTTGTCCCATTGGTATATGGAGCAAGAATGACTATTTATCAAGGTGAGAAGTTTGATGTACCAAAACTTGTACAAGTCATTCTTGAGGAACAGGTCACGTTAGCATATATTCCACCTACCTTATTAAATGAAATATATGATTATTTTGTAAGGGCGAATCAGAAGATATCGTTAAATAAACTTTTCGTGGGAGTAGAACCAATTAAAACAGAATTACTCGCAAAATACGATCATCTATTTAGGGGGAACCTCCAAATATTAAATTTATACGGACCTACAGAGGCTACAGTCTGTTGTACATCTTATCAATATGAGAGGGATAAAGAAATTACAACACAAAACGTACCAATAGGTTCGCCATTGTTAAATACTAAAATTTATATATTGGATTCATTTCATAGGATACAACCTATAGGTGTTCCAGGAGAAATATGTATTTCTGGCATAGGGTTAGCTAGGGGATACATCAATCGAAAAGAATTAACAGCAGATAAATTTATTGATCATCCATTTGAACATGGTGAGAAATTATATAAAACAGGAGATATAGCGAGATGGCTACCTGATGGTAACATTGAATACTTGGGACGAGTTGATCATCAAGTGAAAATAAGGGGATATCGAATAGAACTAGGTGAGATAGAAGCAAGTTTGTTAAAATATGAGACAATCAAAACCGCCGTAGTAATACAGCGAGAAGATGAAAGTGGAGAAAAGTATTTATGTGCGTATGTAGTTACAGAAAAAGATATTCCTATTCCAGAGGTAAGAGCATATTTAGCAACAAAGTTACCATATTATATGATACCTCAACAGATCATACCCATTCAAAACATACCGTTAACACAAAATGGAAAAATAGATAGAAAAAAATTACCTCAACCTATTTATAATATAAAATCTAGTCATATAGAGCCGACAACTTCTACAGAAAGAAAATTAGTTGAAATTTGGAAAGATGTTTTAGGAATTCCAAGGGTAGGAATACAGGATAACTTTTTTGAGATAGGTGGTCATTCATTAAAGGCTGCTAGGCTAATTTCTATCGTTAATAAAGAATTTAATGTGCAATTATCTATTAAATCCCTATTTAAGTTTCCTGTTTTGGTTGATTTTTCAAAATGTATATTAGAAATGGAAAAAAGTAATTATATTTCCATAGAACCTGTAAAACAACAAGAGTATTATTTAGCTTCTACGTCACAAAAGAGAATGTTTATAGTAGATCAATTAGAAGATGGTACAAATACAACTTATAATATGCCCACAATACTTAAAGTAGAAGGGGATATTTGTAAAGATAAGTTTGAAAATATATTTCAATCTTTAATTGAGAGACATGAAATATTAAGAACTTCTTTTCAAATTTTAGATGGGGAATTAGTGCAAAAAATTGAGCCTAATGTAGATTTCAATATTGAATACGTTCATGTAAATGAAAAAGATGCGGATTATATAAAACATGAGTTTATAAGTCCATTTGATTTATCAAAACCTCCATTATTAAGGGTGTTGCTTTTAAGGATAGCAGAAGAAAGACATATCCTTGTAGTAGATATGCATCATATAATATCTGATGGTTTATCAATGGGGATATTAATAAAAGAGTTTGTAGAATTGTATAAAGGAAATGAGCTTCCAAAATTGAGAGTGCAGTACAAAGACTATGTGATGTGGCAAAATGGACCTTACTATAAGAATCTAATTAGTGAACAAAAGAATTATTGGTTAACAACTTTAAAAGGAGAACTCCCGGTTTTAAATTTTCCAACCGATTTTCAAAGACCGACTATACAAAGCTTTAAAGGTAATGTTTGTTCTTTTAATTTGGGAACAGATTTAACTTTTAAAGTAAATAAGCTAGCAACTGAAACTGGTACCACGCCATATATGATTTTATTGGCCATTTATAACATACTTTTATCTAGATACACAGGTCAAGAAGACATTATTGTAGGTTCGCCTATTGCTGGAAGGTCTCATTCTGATACTAATCATATGATTGGTATGTTTATTAATACTTTGGTAATGAGAAATTATCTAGAAAATGACGATGAGTTTATTGAGTTTTTGAGTAGATTAAAACTCAATACATTAGAAGCTTATGAAAATCAAGACTATCCTTTTGAAGAACTATTAGAAGGTTTAGACTTGCATAGGGATACAAGTAGAAATCCATTATTTGATACCATGTTTGTTTTTCAAAACATGGATATGAATCCAATATCTATTGGTGAATTAGAATTTACACCGTATCCGTTTAAGCAGTCAGTTTCAAAATTTGATTTGTCATTAGTAGCAACGGAAATAGATAATAACATTCATTTAAAAGTAGAATATAGTACTAAGTTATTTAAAGCGGAGACAATAGAAAGGTTAATGGTACATTTTACAAATATAGTTGAGGAAGTAACTAATAACCCTAGAGTACGATTGCGTAATATTAATATGTTATCTATAGAAGAAGAACATTGTATTATGAATGAATTTAACAAAAAAGAGAATTCAAATTCTAATCATTTATTAGTGCATAAAATGTTTGAAGAACAAGTAAAACGGAACCCTAATCAAATAGCCGTTGTATGTAATGAAAAAGGAATTACATATAATGAATTAAATATAAAAGCTAATCAGTTGGCGAGAAGGTTATTAGACCAAGGAGTTAAAAGAGAATCTATTGTTGGTGTGATGATGGAACGCTCCATCGAGATGGTTATAGGTATATTAGGTGTCTTAAAAGCAGGTGGGGCGTATTTACCAATTGATACCGACTTACCAAAACAAAGAGTGGAATATATGCTGACAGACAGTGGGTGTTCACATGTATTAGTACATCAAAACTCTATTATAAAGGGGATAGAATTCCAAGGTAATGTAATAGATCTAATGGATATGTCTTTTGAAGAAGAACCAGGAGAAGACATGCACATGATGATAGAACCTCACAACTTAGCGTATGTTATTTATACATCAGGTTCTACAGGACAACCTAAAGGAGTAATGATTGAACATCGATCCTTGACTAACTTTTTGTGTGCAATGTATGAAGATTTCTCTCAAGATATAGGGATAACTGATAACGTTCTATTCTCAAGTAGTATTTCTTTTGATGTTACTATTTTTGAGATATTTGTCCCATTGATATATGGCGCAAGAATGACTATTTATCAAGGTGAGAAGTTTGATGTATCAAAACTTGTACAAGTCATTCTTGAGGAACAGGTTACATTATCATATATTCCACCTACTTTATTAAATGAAATATATGATTATTTTGTTAGAGATAACCAGAAGATAGTCTTAAATAAGCTACTTGTGGGAGTAGAACCCATTAAAACAGAATTACTCGCAAAATACGATCATCTATTTAGGGGGAACCTCCAAATATTAAATGGATACGGACCTACAGAGGCTACAGTTTGTTGTACATCTTATCGATATGAGAGTAATAAAGAAATTACAACACAAAACGTACCGATAGGTTCGCCATTGTTAAATACTAAAATTTATATATTGGATTCATTTCATAGGATACAACCTATAGGTGTTCCAGGTGAAATATGTATCTCTGGCATAGGGTTAGCTAGAGGATACATCAATCGAAAAGAATTAACAGCAGATAAATTTATTGATCATCCATTTGAACGAGGTGAGAAACTATATAAAACAGGGGATATAGCAAGGTGGCTACCTGATGGTAACATTGAATACTTGGGCCGAGTCGATCATCAAGTAAAAATAAGGGGATATCGAATAGAACTAGGTGAGATAGAAGCGAGTTTGTTAAAATATGAGACAATCAAAACGGCCGTAGTAATAGATCAAGAAGATGAAGCTGGGGAAAAGTATTTATGTGCATACGTAGTTACAGAAAAAGATATTCCTATTCCAGAGGTAAGAGCATATTTGGCAACAAAGTTACCACATTATATGATACCTCAACAACTCATACCAATTCACAATATACCATTAACACAAAATGGGAAAATAGATAGAAGCAAGTTACCAAAGCTAAATACAATGAGCAATAGTAATTATGTACCACCAAGAAATGAAATAGATAGTAGTTTAATTGATATTTGGAGTAGTATATTAGGCGTAAATAAAATTGGTATAAATGATAATTTCTTTGAATTAGGTGGTCATTCTCTTAAGGGATTAAAGTTATTCGAAAATATCAAGAGAATGTTTAATGTGCAACTGCCATTAAGTTTATTATTTCAAAAGGCTACTATTGAACAATTAAGTGATGTAATAAGTAGGAATAAAGGAATAGAAAGTGAGTGTTTAATTCCAATTCAAAATGGAACAAACAAGGATAGTCAATGGTTCATTGTTCATGGGCAAGGCGGGGGTATATTAAACTATTATGATTTGGCTAGAGAATTAGGAGAGAATAAGACTGTATATGGGTTACAATCTATAGGATATGATAATTGTAGATTTCCAAACTTATCTGTAGAGGAAATGGCGGTAAGATATATAGAAGAGATTAAACAAGTAAAAAAGGAAGGGCCATATACCTTATTAGGATGGTCTTTTGGAGGGATAGTTGCATTTGAAATGGCTAGAAAATTAGAAGAACTAGGTGATAAAGTTAGTTTTCTAGGTTTACTTGATGTTCATCCTATTGAACAAGGTAAGGAGATTCTTAGTTTAAATATTAGGAATGCATTTGAAGAATTGGAAAAATTCAATGATCAGTTAGGGATTGAGAAAATTAGTTTTGAGCAAATGTGTGAAGAACAATTAATAGAATCTTTACTGAAAAAATTTACATTGAATGAAAATAGTTGTCAGCAAAATTTTGAAGATCCAATGATGAATAAGTTAAAAGTAATGATAGCTAATAGATATGCATACCTAAAATATAATTGTAAACAAAAAATAAAAGCAGATATCTTTCTATTTAATGCATCTATTAATGACATTCACCCACTAGTAGATTATAACAGATGGAATGAATATACATCAGGGGAAGTATACGCTTTGCAAGTGCCAGGTTCCCATCTGAGTATGTTAGAGAAACCGCATATTCATGAGTTGGTAAAGAGTATAAAAATGAGTTTTAAACAAATGCTCTTATTAGCACATGTAAATAGGTGAAATATTATTTGAAATTGTACACTATTAGTTTTCTAAAAGTCTCATAAATTCGTGTATAACATATTATGAGACTTTTTTCTTTGAGCCCATTCAATAATAGACATAAAGAGGTTAGAAAATAAGTCGAAAATATGAATGTAAAATAGAATATTATCCTCTGAAAATGTTTTTTACTAATCAAAAATAAATAGGAATTATTCATTGAGAGTTTTTTATATTTATATAAGAAGTTAGGTGGGAAGGAAATAATGAATATATATAAGG
>NZ_WEII01000166.1:0-6008 GCF_009183805.1 Bacillus sp. B2-WWTP-C-10-Post-4
CTTTCCCACTTCCCTACGCTGGCATTAACCAGATCAGGTACTAAGAGTCTCAAAATCACATTTGATCTCAGCCTATAAAAGGCCCCCCTAGTGGATAAATATTTTGTTTTTATAATGTATTCATCATAGCATACTTCGTGAAACTGTCAAAAAAATTAGTTATATAATTCCCTTAAAACCCCTCTTCTTTTCTAACTTTTAATGATGTTTCAATAATCATATCTAATAGTTTGCTATAACTAATTCCCGCTGCTTCTGCACTTTTTGGCAATAAACTTGATTGTGTCATCCCTGGTAATGTATTAATTTCCATTACATATGGAACTCCGTCCTTCACCATCATATCAACTCTTGCATAAACACTACATTTTAATGCTTTATAACAAGCGAGTGACGCTTTATTTACACGTTCATTAATTTCTGCTGGAAGTTCAATAACTTCCTCAACTGTACTAGTATCATCATATTTTGCATTGTAGTCAAAGAACTCGGCTGCATGTCGAATTGAAACTATAGGTAACTGTTTTCCATCCAGAATGGAACATGTAATTTCATCACCTTTTATATACTTCTCAATTACTACTTCAGAATCCCATTCGAATACAGTTTCTAGCATTGAGATCAATTCATTTTTATTGTAAACGATTTTCACCCCGACACTCGATCCGCCAGAGTTTGGTTTTACCACTAATGGAAATCCTAACTTATCTAACTCATCAAGATTTAGATCCTCCATTTTTGTAAGTTCAATCCAATCTGGTGTTTCTACACCTTCATAACGTAAAATCTTTTTCGAAATATTTTTATCCATACATATACTGCTAGATAACATATTACTTCCACTATAAGGAATCCCTAAACTCTCCAGTGTTCCTTGAACTGTCCCATCTTCTCCGTATTTTCCGTGTAATGCGAGCAATGCAAAGTCAATGTCTTTCGCTTTTTCAATTAAATCCATTTTTTCATTTAATGTAATTGGAACAATTTCATATTTATTTTTATCTAAATGAGCAATCATTTCATTCCCCGTCATAATTGAAACTTGTTTTTCAGACGATACCCCGCCCATAATAACACCGATTTTCATTTTCTCAACTCCAAATTTCATTTTTTAATGTATCACCAATTATTTTAATTCCCCGAACTATTTCTTCTTCTTTCAAGCGCGAAAACCCTAATCGGAAAGTGTTTGCTCCTTCTCCATCAGAGTAAAAAACATCTCCAGGTGAAAACGTAACGCCTTTCTCATAACACTTTTGTAAAAGTGTGCGGGCATTCATATGCTCTTCTAGCTCTATAAATAAATGAAGTCCACCATCTCCAGTCATTCTTTTAAAAGGAATGTACTGGTTACATGCCCCGACAGCTAACTCATATTTTTTCTTATAAACAGATCTTGCCTTTTTTAAATATTTTTCAAAATATCCCTCATGTAAATATTGAAACAGAACAGCTTGATCTAGCGTAGATGTGTGAATCGTTCTTGCTCTTTTTACGCTTTCTAAATAATGAATCAGCTCTTTATCTGCAATAATCCAGCCTACACGTAAACCAGGGAAAAGCACCTTTGAAAAGCTACTAATATAAATCACATTATTGCCAGCTCCCGCAAAAGTTAATAATGGAGCTAAATGTGAACCTGAATAACGTAATTCTTCATTAAATCCGTCCTCTATAATAGGAACGTTGTATTTTGAGAATAACCTCATCAATTCCGTTCTTTTCTCTGAACTCGTAACAATACCGGTTGGATTATGATAAGAAGGAATTAAATAAGCAAAATCAAAATCTTTTTCACGCAAACTTTTTTCAACTTCATTCGTATCAATACCATCCTCATGCATATCAATCCCATGAACTTCAAGTCCATGTAAACGGAAAAGCTTAAGTGCAGCATGGTGAGTTGGATTCTCACAAATGACACGACCGGATTTTTTTGATAAAGAAGAGAGTACAATATCCAATCCTTCTGTAAATCCATTTGTAATTAGAATATCTTTATTCGAAATGTCTACACCTTTCATTTCCATGTAATGAAGTAAATAATTCATTAACGGTCTATATCCCTTTGCATATCCGTAGTTCAATACGATGTCCCCTTCAATGGACATACGAGTAAGAAAAGCTCTTTTGAAATTTTCAACATCAAATAGCTTCTCATCCGGGGCTATACTATTAAAAACAATCATTCCCTTTTCCCAACGAACACCATGTTTCATTAAATCTAATTCGTCCGCTAATGCGGTCACTGTATTAAGTTTATTTTTCCAATCTATTTCAACAGACGAAGTGTTAGATATATCCACCTTCGCAACAAAGTTCCCTTTTCCTTTAACTGCATAAATGAGTCCTTCTTGCTCTAAATCTGCATAAGCAGCGAGTACAGTGTTTCTACTCACACTTAGTAATTCACTTAGTTCCCTTGTTGATGGGATTTTTTGATCCCCGAGCAAATGCCCTTTCATAATCATCTTTTTCAAATAGTCTTTTAATTGAATATAAACGGGACGATCTTTAACAACTTTAAAATCCTTAAACAATTCCTTACCCCCTGCAATCATTTTTGCATATTTATTTCATTCTCAAAAGGTCCACGACATATGTATTTTTTATAAAGGGCGGTACGGTCTTACAAATCTTTTCGATATAAGTTAATTACATCTTTTAAAGCTGCAGCTGCAGCGCCTCGTGGATTAGAAGCCCCGCCAATTGTAGTAACTTGTCCCATCGTATCTGTAAAGAACGTAATTCCTTTTTCGTTCCCATTTACTTTTGCTAACGGATGATCTTTTTCTATTTCGCACGGTTCAACATTTAAATTCACATCGCCACCTTCATCCTTATATATTGATGCTATTAATTTAATAATTTTATGTTGTTTCTTAGCATTTTGTATTTGCTGTTTTGTAACGTGCTCGATTCCTTTTATATGTATATCAGTAAGTGTTTTCTCTGTTTCCATTAAGCTGTTAGTCAAAAGTAACAATTTACACGCACTATCTGAACCACTTATATCTAATATAGGGTTTGTCTCAGCAATCCCTTTATTTTGTGCTTCTTTCAGCGCTTCTTCAAATGTCATATCTTCCTCATACATTTTCGTAAGAATATAATTAGTTGTTCCATTTAATATTCCTTCTATTTTTTCAATACTGCAACCGGCTAAACTAAATTGTCCAATATCTAGTGTCGGTAGTGCAGCGGCTGTTGCACCGCTATATCGAATTCGTACATTTGCGCCTCTTGCTGCTTCATTTATTTCTCTCCAGTTTGTAACGAGCGCACCTTTAGAAATTGCTACTATATCCATCTGTTTCTCAATCGCTTGTTTCATATATTGTTTCCCTGGATTTCCATCTTTAAGATTTGTAACCGTTGATTCTACCAATACAGTACCACTTATGCTAGTTATTGCACGTTCCTTCGGATGATACTCTAAATATTTTTCAATTGCAGCGGTACCGCCACCATACATCAATAAATGATGAAGAGATAAGCCTTCTTCATTATGTATTGCAATATTTCTCCCTAATACGCCACTTACAACTAATTGAATCCCATATGTTTCATATATATATGAATATTTTTCATTTAATAATTTTATAAACTCTCTGCCTACTGTTCCGTATCCTGATAATACAACTTGAATTTTCATAATATCCCCCCATATTTTTCTACCAAATCCCTCTTTCAATATAATATAAAGCGCTCTCGAATTCCATCGAGAGCGCTTTATTATTACCTATTTCGGTAAACGTGATAGCTTTTCAGCAATTGTTCTATAAAACTCTTGAATGCTAGAAAAACCTAACGAGTCTGAAACACTTAACCCTACCATGTCGAGATGGTCCCAATTCGCTTTCGTTTCGATATGATTCCATTTTCCAACCTGTAATGACTCATTATTATTTACAGCAACATTAGAAGATGGTGCAATCATGGAATTTGTATTTACTACACCATCATTTTGCCACCAAGAAGTATCAACTAACGGACGGTTTTCTTCATATCTCGCATAAGAACCTAAGAAAAACGCATTCCCCATCAACACTTTATTCATCGTTATATGAGGTAAATGTAAACCTGTTATAGGTGCTGCTTGTGATGCATGTCCACTATAGGATAAGTAATACACATCCGGTTGTGTCTTTACCCAATTATTTAACTCCTTTGCACCATCTGTACTTAAATCCCATTGACTTATATCTTTTGTATTTTTCCAAAGTGAACTATTTAGAATACGATTACTATATTGGAAAAAGGACTCTCCAGCATTCTTCTTTATACCCCATTGATCCAATTTGAAATCATATAACGATAAATTATTGTTTCCTCCGAAGCTTGCAGTTGTAATGAGTAAATCTTTAACGAACGGTAGCAGAAGACTCCCATCCGCAAGTGTTGTACCGTTGTGAGGGGTTGCTAATGTTGTAACACTATGAACATATGATTTTCCGCCTTCAAATAGTGGTGATATTTTGGTGTTTGGGTGATTTTTCACATAATTCTTTTCTTCAAAACTACCTTCTTTTAATAGCTGTACTAATGTTCTAGTCGTTTGTCCACCCATGCTATGTCCAACTAAATGAACTTTATTTGTTTCAGTCCAATTCGGTGCAAAACCACTATAAGTTCTGCCAAAACGATTATGTCCATGTTTCTCAGCATGTACGGCACCATAGTCTACTGTCCCACCGTTAATTTGTGCATACAATTCACATGCACGATCCCAGTTACTAGAAACAGGTCCAACAGCAGCGGTATGTACCGTATAACCATTTCGTTTCAAATCTTCCTGTATATCATGAACACCACCCCAATATTTTACGCCCAGCATTTCTTCCCTACCCCATCCAGCAAATCCATTCACCAATATGATAGGATAATTATTTTGTTGCCTTTCTTCAGCGTATGATATTTTTGCTGCGAATGAACATACGGTCACTAATGCGAAAAAACATATTTTTAAAAATAACTTCCCCATACTTTCTCCCCCTAATAAAACGTTTACATTTTTCTTTTCGAAAAATTAACAGAATAATTTAACAACTTAAACATAATGTAAAGTATTTTATATACGTTGTATATATAGAAAACATATACAAATGTTGATAAATATTAATTCAAGTAAACATTTACTTTTTACAATATAACTTGTAAATCTATTTATTTAGATTTATAATTAGATATAGTTTCCTCATGTTAAAAAGATTTAAAAACCATAAGAAAACTAATCTCATTGCTTCAAAAAGGAGGAAAAAACATGCAAATCGGATCAAATATTCATACATTATCTCAACCTACTAAAATAACTCCATCTACTCTTGAGCATAATACTATCTCTTCTACTAAACTTGAAAGTAAGAAAGTAAATGATCCTATCAAGTTTGATATTCGTTCATCTGAAAAAGAAATGAAACAGCCTGAGCATAAATTTAATGAATTAGATTTATGGAAGATGTTAAAGGATAAAGGTGTTCCTTTATGGATCATACTTGAAATGCTACAAAAGGCTCGTAAAGAAAAAGAATCCCAAAATAATTCAGTTCAAAATTCAAATGGGATTGAGGAAACAAACGAGACTCGATTAAATGAAGTAATGTAAAGCATAATAATTGATTTGTCTATAAACTAAAAAGAGTTCGAAGCTGATGAAATTTTTATCAACTCCGAACTCTTTTTTAAGGTTTTTCGCCAATCGTTACAAATTGAAAAGATACTTCTCCTTCCAAACCTTTAATTAACTTTTTTACTTTGACATTTTCATTAACCATTGTATTATCTGTCGACATTTTAGGTCTTTCATCACCTAGAGATTTCTTTAATTGAAGAAGGTGCATTTTCGTTTCATTTGCTTTTATTTCCTTATATACGCTATTTTTTGCTACAATCACATACGATTGCGTTGGATATTTACGAGTGTTTCCTATCCAAGTGTCACTATCGTATGTAACAGGAATCTCATTTCCTTCTATTTTAATACTTTTCATAGTCTTTTCGTCTTCATT
>NZ_WEII01000167.1:0-6007 GCF_009183805.1 Bacillus sp. B2-WWTP-C-10-Post-4
GTCTCTATGTATATAACACCTATATCAGCCTCAGGATGACACGGGTCTGTTAATAATGCTCCTGACATTACATCATGACCACGCGGTTCATTCATTAACAATTTTCGAATCGAATCATACTCCTTTTTCATATGTAACATCTTCTCTGCCATCGTCTCTCCAATCAACTTTGGAAGTCCACTAATTAATGTCCTCGTTGGATTCCCACCTGTGTGTGTATCAATCGTCGTAAAGACTCTTTGTGACCTCATTCGTTTAACACCCTTTCTGTAAAACGACTCAAACGAAGTGGTTCAATAGGAATAATTGTCTCTTTTTCATTTAATAACTCTTCAATTACTTTTCCAGTAACTGCTGCAAGACTAATCCCATCACCTTCATGTCCAGCGGCAATGAAATAATTCGGAATATGTTCCACTCGTGAAATAATCGGTAAATGATCTTCTGTCCACGGACGTAAACCAGCGTAAGAACGAATTACCATCATATCTGCCATTTTCGGATAAAAGCGAATTGCTCTATTTGCGATACATTTAATGACTTCATTATTTATCCTCGTATGAAATCCTACAAATTCACGACTACTACCAATTAAGAAATTTTGACTTTCAGTAGGCTCAAATACGAGCGCAACCCCATATTTTTCAGTTAAAGCATCCACTTTTCGTTTTCCGCCAAATTTAGAAATTAAATAACCGAATTCCATTACTTTACGGCATCCTACGTGTTGTTGCCTTGAAGCTACAATAATATGCCCTTTTCTCGGTTCAATTGGTATATTTATATTTAACATCTGACCAATCTTAGGAGCCCACACACCGGCTGCATTTACAACTTGTTGTGCTGTAAAAGTTCCATTCGTAGTTTCTACAACAAATGAACCATCCGTCTCTATTTCCATACTCTTTACTTCCGTCTGCTTAAAAGCTTTTGCGCCAAACTTTTGTGCCTCTGACAGAAGCGAGAAAGCAAGGAGATATGGATTCACAGTTGAATCCGTCGCACATTCTAAACCGCCTAATAAATCATCAGCAAAAAAAGGCGACTCTTCCCTTATATCTTGCCTATCAAGCATTCGAAACGGTAATCCAGCTTCTTTTTGCCGATTTACCCATTGCTGCGCAGCTTCCATCTCTTCGTCTGACTCACATACGAGAATACTTCCTGGTGCCCTATATTCAAATGAATGCTCTAATTCTTCACTTAAATCAGTTACTAATTTTTGACTTACTAAAGACATTTGACTATCAAATCCCGGGTCTTTATCAATGGCCAAAATATTCCCATCACACCGTGAAGACGTCCCGCTGACAAATTCCCCTTTTTCAATGATTGTTACGTCTCTTCCGTATTTTGAAGTGTAATAAGCGATAGAACACCCTATTATTCCACCACCTATAATTAAAACGTCGCAATGCCTCACAATATACTCCTCCTTTCCTAGCCCTCTCACTTTCTTTTTATGCAATTGACGTGCCAATTCTGTACATATACAATTTTTATAAATAATATTTTTATTTGTAAAAATATTTTAAATTCATAGTAAATAGGTGTATTATTTTTTTATCACTGTCAAAATTTTTATACATAACAGGAGGACATTATGGAATTCTCATTTCCGACTATACAAGAATTTTTGGAAAGCGTTTTAATCAATCATACATGTAGCCTTGATCGCATTAAGAAAATAAACGAAAGGTTTTATTACCTCCCTTCTACTACAGAAGAATATAATTGCGCAATTATTTATGTAGATGACTCATTTACTGCATTAATTGACGCTTTTTCTTATGAATTAGCTGTTATCATCCTTAACGAAAACGATGAGCCGATATGCTGTATAACTTCTCAGCAAATGATTCCATTTCTTTATAAGTCCTACAATGAACTACAGTCATTTTATGACACTGTAATACAAACAACTGACTCTTCTGTTACAGTAATTGATAGTAAAGAATGCGTTCGAACTTGGACAGATGGTGCTGAAAAAATATTTTCAGTCAACCATAATGAGATTATTGGGCAACCGATTACTCGTTTTTTTGATTATAAAGACTTGGAAATTTTACAATCTTTACATGATGGAAAAAGCATAGTCGCTCAGTTCCATCAGCCTCGTCCCGATTTATTCGTATTAATTAATTCAAATCCAGTTTATTGTAATGATGAAATTATAGGAGCAGTCGTTTCAGAAACAGATGTTACAAATCAAGTGGCTTTAAATGAAAAACTATTTAATATGTCACATGAAATGCACCGTTTAGAACAAGAAGTGGCAAAGTATAAAGATGAATCCGATCCATTCCTTGCGATGAATGGAAAAAGTCCTGTTATACAAAGAACGATACAATTAGCTAGAAAAGTTTGTTCGGTGAAATCAACTGTTTTAATACTTGGGGAAAGCGGAGTTGGAAAAGAAGTATTTGCGAAAGCAATTCATGAAGCAAGTGAAGCAGCGAAGGCGCCTTTCATTTCGATTAACTGCGGGGCAATTCCAGAAGCATTATTTGAAAGTGAATTATTCGGTTACGAGCGTGGGGCGTTTTCTGGAGCAAATAGTAAAGGAAAAAAAGGTAAAATTGAACTCGCGCAAGGCGGTACTTTATTTCTTGATGAAATAGGTGAAATGCCACTTGATATGCAAGTAAAACTGTTACGTGTACTGCAAGAGCGAAAGTATTACCGAGTTGGTGGTGAAAAAGAAATTAATATTGATTTCCGTATTATCGCTGCTACAAATCGTGATTTACAAGAAGAAATGAGAAAAGGAACTTTCCGAGAAGATTTATATTACCGCTTAAATGTAGTTAGCTTGCAGATTCCACCGCTGCGCGAAAGACGCGAGGATATTATTGAATTAACCTATTCTTTCTTAAACGATTTTTCAATCAACTATAACAGACCAATTCGTGACTTACCTTCAAGCATTATGCATGAACTGCTTCATTACAATTGGCCAGGTAATATTCGCGAACTTCGAAACGTTGTTGAACGGCTTGTGGTATTCGCAACAGACGGAATTATAAAACAAGAATATTTACCATTTCATACGACTGAAACTTTAGACAACCATACAGCCCATTCCCTATTACTCAGCAACAATAATACAATCCTTTCTTTACAAGAAGAGATGGATGAGCATGAAAAAAAAGTTATTGAAAGGGCTTTACGAATTTTAAATGGGAATAAATTAGAATGCGCAAAACAACTTGGCGTAACAAGGGCTACTTTATATAACCGTTTAAAGAAACTTGGACTTCAATAAAGAAGCAGTATGCACCGATCAGGCATTTACAGATAGCCCTCTCCTCCTCTATATTGGCATGATTTTTGCATATATAATTTGTGAAAACCGAACTAGAGGAGGAATACACATGACAAATAAAAACAACTTAATCGTTTGTCGTTGTGAAGAGGTTACATATGGGCAACTTCAATCGACAATTGCTGAATATAACTGCTCGGCAAGAGAATTAAAACTAAGAACACGTGCTGGCATGGGATTTTGCGGTGGTCGCTCATGCAGAATAATGATAGATCGAATGATTGAAAATGCGAAGCCTGACGTAACTCTTAATGAACTACCGTTAAAATATCAACCACCAATACGTGCAATTACTTTTGGATCAGTAGGTGAAAGTAAATGAGTAGAATTACACATCACCCTATTTTAGGTACTTTACAAAGTAGTAAGCGTATTAACTTTCAATTTAACGGTCATCAATACGAAGCATATGAACATGAAACGATAGCTGCTGCCCTGTTAGCAAATGGAATTAGGACATTAAGAGTTCATGAAGATAGCGGAACACCGCGAGGTATTTATTGTAATATCGGGCACTGTTCCGAATGCCGCATGACAGTAAATAATCAAACAAATGTACGCGCATGCTTAACTGTTGTAGAAGAAAACATGGTTGTTGAAAGCGGGAAACAGCATCCGAATATCGTGAGAGAGATGGTGAAAAAACGATGAGTGATGTAATTATTATTGGTGCAGGGCCAGCGGGATTATCTGCTTCTATTTCTTGTGCTCGTTTCGGACTAAAAGTGCTCGTTATTGATGAATTTATGAAGCCGGGCGGGAGATTGTTAGGACAGTTGCATCAAGAGCCTACTGGAGAATGGTGGAACGGAATAAAAGAATCGAAGCGACTTCATGAAGAAGCAGAATCACTTTCAGTACATATCAGGTGCGGTGTTTCGGTCTATAATTTAGATAGAGATGAAAACAATTGGTTTGTACATACTAATATCGGTACGTTAGAAGCACCTTTCGTACTACTTGCTACTGGAGCTGCGGAATATTCTATTCCCCTTCCTGGCTGGACACTTCCAGGAGTGATGTCAATTGGAGCAGCTCAAGTTATGACAAATGTTCATCGCGTGCAAGTTGGAAAAAAAGGAATTATTATTGGTGCTAACATTTTGTCTTTCGCCATTTTAAGTGAATTGCAATTAGCGGGAATTACAGTAGATCATATTGTACTCCCTGAAAAAAGCGAGTTAAGTCAAAAAGCTGGTGAACCTGAAGAAGTTTTAAACTCTCTTTTAAATGCAGCACATCTCGCTCCTTCTGCTATTTTACGAATAGGTAGCCACTTTATGAAATATGATTGGATTCGAAAAGCTGGATTAACATTCTATCCAAACAGCGGAATGAAAATAAACGGAACTCCACTTCACCTTCGGAAAGCAGCTCTTGAAATTATCGGAACAGATCAAGTTGAAGGTGTACGCATTGCTAATATTGACTCTAAAGGAAATGTTATTAATGGATCAGAGAAAATATATGAAGCAGATTTTGTTTGTATTGCTGGGGGATTATACCCACTTGCCGAACTTGCAGCTGTAGCTGGTTGTCCCTTCCATTACATTTCAGAATTAGGTGGACACGTTCCTCTTCATTCCGAAACAATGGAAACCCCTCTTCCTGGTTTATTTGTAGCTGGCAATATTACAGGCATTGAAAGCGGAAAAATTGCGATGGCGCAAGGAACTGTTGCAGGTCTATCTATTGCTAAATATGCAGGTGAACAACATGATATAGTCGACCAACAATTATATCATGCCATTCAAAACGTTCACTCTGTTCGTCAGAAAGCTGCAATTCAGTTTAATCCGATGGTAGATATCGGTAGACGAAAGATGAATGAAATTTGGCGTGATTACTCTTCTACATATGCACATACTAAAAAGAGCTGCTGAGATTATTCTCGACAGCTCTTTTCTCTATTCATCTGAGTTATTAAATTTCGCTAATGCGTAAATACCTTCTTCATCATCTAATTCAAGTTGTAATCTCGCTGCGAATGAATTGACATTATATTCTCTGTCAAGCAATAAGCGTAATGCTTCGATTAAGTTTGCTTGAATTAAAATTTGCTGGCGACCATTTACCTCTACTTCCGCAGAGAAACCGTAGTTATCGTCATACATGAGTTCAACTAACACTTCTTCTGGACCCACTTGTCTTTTTTCAGCTATATATACGCAAAGCGCATTTATTAATTCTTGTTCAGAAATTTTTATTGTTTCCATGCTACTTCATCTGCCTTCTTTTTACGTTGGTCTTTGAAGTATTTAAATGCACGAACTGCTAACATTACGATACCAGCCATTACTAACATATTTACCATAAATGCTAATACAGAACCAAGAGCTCCCATATTTGCAAATAAGCTACCCATTAGTAAACCACCAAGACCACCTAGTAATAAACCTTTCATAAAGCTTCCTTTATTACTTTTTGGTGCTGTGTTTGTTGCTTTCGTTTTTGAATCTGGAGTCGTTTTTTGAGAATTTACATTTGAGTCTTTTTTGTTTAAATCAACTTTTGACTTTTGACCTGAACTTGGTGTAAATGATTTTTTACCAGATTTGTAACTTTTCGCTGCTGCATGATCTACGAACATAAAGCTACTAGCCCCAAAGATAACCATGAATGCTGTCATTACTGCTACAAGTTTTTTCAACATATTATATCCATTCTCCTTTTATATAGATA
>NZ_WEII01000168.1:0-5908 GCF_009183805.1 Bacillus sp. B2-WWTP-C-10-Post-4
CCTGAAAGATGATCAGGTTGATAGGTTCGAGGTGGAAGCATGGTGACATGTGGAGCTGACGAATACTAATAGATCGAGGACTTAACCATATAATATGAAGCAATGTTATCTAGTTTTGAAGGAATATACCTTCAATAGTTTGGTGATGATGGCAGAGAGGTCACACCCGTTCCCATACCGAACACGGAAGTTAAGCTCTCTAGCGCCGATGGTAGTTGGGACCTTGTCCCTGTGAGAGTAGGACGTCGCCAAGCAACTTTAAGACGAGTCAGAATGACTCGTCTTTTTTGTGTTTTATAAAAATAAGAATGGCTGGTAAATCTCAGTTTATTAAAATTTCACTTTATTGTTCACATCAACAAGTTCAAAACGCTCACAGACGAGTAACATATCTTCAGAGAAATTAAGACCAAGCTCATTTAGTTCCTTTGTAAAAAAACGAACATGGGTGTCTCTCCAGTAATTATAAGTACGATCTCCTTCGCCTTCAGCGATAGCGAATTCATTGGTGTTACAGTTACTTCTATTGTCTTAATAATAGCTACAGGTTCATCATTACTATTGAGTATAATACTATAATCAATAGTAGTCGGTAGTGATTCATGTTCTAATTCATAAAAAATGTGACCGGAGCATGTAGCGGTTTTAATACCGTCAATTACTAGTTGTGCAAGATAATTAGGGGCATCCCAAAATTGCCAAGCTGTAACAGATTCTGGTTTTTTGTTGTTTCCCCAATAAGTATCCCAATATGTCTGTGCTAATTGATTCATTTTTATCGTTACCTCACTCTAATTCATATTTAGTCTCTTTATAATTCCTAGGAAATTTACTTACTTATTTAGTATGTCTTTGTACTCATTTAAAAGTTGTAGCAGTGTGTTACAAATTAAAAAGATACTATGTGGAGTGAATATAGTTTGTAAATATGTTCTGTACATATATGGGATCTTTAATTTTCCAATTGCATTTTATGATAAAGGATATAGTTACTTAAAGAACGTTCAGATTAAGAATGGTAGTTTATTATCACTATGCCATATTGGAGTGAGTAATACTAGAGTTAAAATAGATGAAAAAACTGATATTCTAAATTGAATATCAGTTTAATAATATGTGACTTATATGAATCTATAGCAATACGAAAAGCGTAAATAAGATAGCCAACAAAATACGATAGTACGCAAAAGGTTTTAAACCTATCTTCTCTAAAAGCTTTAGAAAAGTTACTACCGCTAGCATCGCTACTATAAAAGAGGTAATGAATCCTACCGCAAACATAGGGATGTCATCGACACTTAAATACTTCCAACTCTTTAGTAAGTCTAAGCCTGTAGCCCCAATCATTACAGGAAGAGCTATTAGAAAAGAGAATTCAGATGCAGTCTTATAATTTACTTTTGCTAATAGACCTCCAGAGATAGTAGAGCCAGCTCTAGAGAAGCCAGGGTATACTGCTAAGCACTGAAATAATCCGATTGTTAAAGCTTGGCGGTATGTTAAATCGTCCAGTGAATAGGCTGCTGCCTCTTTCTTTTTTACTTCTGCAAAGAGCATAAGAATTGCCCCTGCTACAAGTCCAATCACAACAGTGTATGGCTGGAATAAGTATGTTTTAATAATATCATGTAGTAGCAAACCAGCAACCACTGCCGGAAATACGCCAAGAAATACATGGAACGCGTTGAATTTTTTTTCTTTCTGTAGAAGAGGCTTAATATTACATAAAGAAACGAGACGTTTATGATATAAAATTGCAATGGCTAAAATTGCGCCTAGCTGAATAACAATTTCAAACGTTTTCGCTCTTTCTCCCTCAAAGCCTAATAAATGCCCGACTAATATAAGATGGCCAGTAGAGGATATAGGTAAAAATTCAGCTAATCCTTCTACAATACCGAGTATGAAGGCAATAATGATATCGCTCATAGTTTCACTCCTACAAATTAATGAATGTCTACTTTTTTAAAATAGAATAGTGTTGCAATAAATCCGGAAATTGTCGTTACTGCAATGATGATATAAGAATACTCTGGTGGATATGTCGGTTGTAATTCGTTATTTGCGATATCTAGAGTAGCGGTCCACGGGAATAAATCTTTATGCTTGGAGTTTACGAGCATAAGATTAGTCATTGTAATAATGACTGTTAATATAATGGGCGGTACATAGCTCTTCATTACAAGAGTTAGTAGCACAATAGGTGAAGACAATAGAAAGAGAAGTCCACCACATATTAAAAATTCTAGGAAAGAACCTAAAAGTAAAGAAATGTTAAAGCCAGGGAAGTTCCCCAATAGCCCTAATATTAAAGTAAGTGCCCAAGCGACTAAAGTTAGCATCATAATCCAAAGAAAGAGAATGATGAATTTACTTATAATAAAGCTAATGCGCGACACGGGGATAGTTAGTAAATTTTTCAGTGTATCTTCTGCATATTCACGGGTAAGCAAATATGCAACCACTACTCCATATAAGGGGAATCCTATAACTAAAGTGGTATATAAGTTAACGTCAGTGAATAATTGATGGAACCAAATAGTTGGAGTAGGCTGTTTTGTTTTTATATGTATATAAGAGGCTACTACAACTAAGAAAGGTGCGACACCAGCACCAATAATGCTAATTAAAAACATATTAGAGCGTTTTAGTTTTAAGAGTTCTGTATAGAGTAGATTAACCAATTGTTCCACCTCCAACTAGTTTGGTGAAATAATCTTCTAGTCTATCTTCGCTTATCGTCATTTTTAATACTTCAATATCATTAAGAACAAACGTTCTGTTTATGTATCCTTGTTGTCCAAAATGAGAGTAAATACGAATATTTCCTTCATCATGTACTTCATAATCAAAAATTTGAAGATGATTTTCTAATAACATCACAGCTTTATCGTCATTATTCACTTGAAACTCTATGTACTTACGGTTTGCTTTGCGCAGCGTATCAAGAGAAACCTCTTCTAGTAACTTTCCTTCATGAATAATTCCGATACGATCGACCAACTGTTCTATCTCGGCTAATATGTGACTAGAAATGAGTATTGTTATATTTCTTTCTTGAGCTAAAGAATGAATAAGTTTTCGTATTTCTTTAATACCAATAGGGTCTAGTCCGTTAGTTGGTTCATCTAATATGAGTAGCTCAGGATAATGGAGAAGAGCGCGTGCAATTCCTAAGCGTTGCTTCATTCCTAAAGAATACTTTCCTACTAACTTTTTTGTCTCATGCTGCAAGCCTACTATTTCTAATGCTTCTTCGATAGCATTCTTTTTGTGAACCCCAATTATCTTTGCATTAATTAGTAGGTTTTCTTTTGCAGTTAAGTTTTCATAAAATCCTGGAACTTCAACTATAGAACCAATTCTGCTTAAAATATCTTTTTGATTTTGGAATAAGTTCTCTCCGAATATTTCAATCGTTCCACTTGTAGGTTTTATAAGACTAAGCAGCATACGAATGGTTGTTGTTTTACCAGCACCGTTGCGGCCTATGAAGCCATAAATCTCTCCTTGTTGAACATTAATATTTAAATTATCTACTGATTTTTGATTGCCATATACTTTAGTAAGGTTAGTCGTTTTTATAATTGTATTTATAGGAGACACCTGCTTTCTATAAGTTCTTACTTACATCATAAAAAGGAAGGCTTAACTGCATATTAATCATTTCTTAACTATTTCTTAAAAGTATTGTGTTTTGGAACAGAAAAGCCAAAAGTAGTTCGTTTCCATGGAGTACTTTCAACCCATATATGCCCACCATTTTTTTCAACGAGTGCTTTAGAAATAGAGAGTCCGAGACCGCTACCACCAAATGAAGAGTTTCTTGATTGTTCGCTTCGGTACATTCGCTCAAATATGTTTTGTAAATCATGTTTTGGAATACCAGGGCCTTGATCCCAAATATGAAGTTTGTATTCTGCATCAGCTTCTAGCAGTTCGACTCCTATTGTTTTCCCATCCTTTCCGTAATAAATTGCATTTTTCATTAAATTACCGATAATCCGCATAATGCTTAGATGATCTGCGATGATAGGACAAGTAGACTCTGGTATGAGAATTTGCAGTTCGATGTTATGTTTTGAGAGCTCAGGTAAAAATTCAATCAAAACTTCTCTAGTAACTTCAGAAAAGTCGAGTTCTTCTTCTTTTAGTGGAAATTCATTAGCGTCTAGCTTCGCCATATTGAATATTTCATCAACTAGGTGCTTTAAGTTATTTGATTTCATATAGAGTATTTTAAGATATTCTTGTTTTTCTATTTCAGAAGCAGCAACTCCGTCTTTCAAAGCATCTATATATCCGATAATGGAGGTGAGTGGTGTTCGTATATCGTGGGAGATACTAGACAAAAGTTGTTTTCTGGATTCCTCGGATCTTTTGGCTTCAATCTGAACCTGCTCTAATTTAGCTATTAGCTCGTTTATTGAAAAAACGATATTATGTAATGAGTGGTCATTGCTTGTGAATAATCTCGTTTGTAAGTTTCCTTTTAGTACACGACTTAATTTAGTATCCATTGCTTTACGATGTTGAATGAATTGTATTCTTGAAAAGAAGAGATAAATTGTAATTAAGATAAGGATAATAAATAAAGACATTTTTAATCTTGGGCCCATTTGTATGTTTAAAATCCCGCAAATGATAAGTTGTAATGAAATAAGGAAGAGGGTTTTATCAGTCTTCAAGCTTTTCACCTACAAACTTATAACCAATTCCCCATATAGTCTGAATGAATTTTGGATTGGAAGGGTCAATTTCTATTTTCTTTCTAAGTTTTCGAATATGTACCATAACGGTATTGTCATCTTCTATATAATTATCGTCCCACACATTTCGGAAGAGCTGTGTTTTTGTAAATACTTGCCCTGGGTTTGAAGTAAAGAATTTTAACAGTTCCAATTCTTTTCCGGTTAAGCTAATTTCTTCTTTGTTTGTATGAACTGTGTATGTATTTAAATTGATAGTTAGTCCTTTAAAAGATAAAGTTGTTTTTTCTTGAGCAGTATTGTTACTTCCGAGAACTAAAAAACGCCGCATAAGAGCTTTTACTCGTGCAATTACTTCGTGAATGCTGAAAGGTTTCGTAATATAATCATCAGCACCAATGCTTAAACCTAAAATTTTATCAACTTCGTGATCTTTAGCAGTGAGCATTAATATAGGTACGTTAGTTTTATCTCTAAGTTTTTTACATACCTCGATTCCATCTATTTTGGGCATCATAAGATCTAATATAACGAGGTTATATTTATTTTGATTAAATAAATGCAAGGCTTCTTCGCCGTTGATTGCAGTGTCTACCATGTATAATTCTCGTTCTAAATATATTTTTAATAAATTTCGGATTTCTTTATCGTCGTCTGCTATAAGGATACGTATATCTTTCATATCTTCACCTGCTTCTAATAGAGTTTTATTGATAGTACAACAACTCTCTAATTATATACTAGTATTTGTTAAAATAAGGTTGCTAGTTTTGTTGGAGGAAAACGTCCACACAAGTTAAGTCTAGAGTTCAAATTAACTTAAATATATTTGGAAAAATAAATTAAAGAGAAGCAGAAGGTGTGCTCCGATAATGAAATCCTATAGAGACGTATCTAGCTAAAAGAGTATAAAAATATTAAATTAAAATTCTTTATAAAAAGGTGTTGACGATTATACTTTAGAGGTGTAATATAGAACAAGTCGCCGATGACATTAACATCGCAAGCGACAAACGAAATGAAAAACTTAGTTGACATTGAAAGATGAAAATGTTAACATAAGGAAGTCGCAAATGAGCGACTAAGTAGTTCTTTGAAAACTGAACGAAACAAACAACGTGAAACGTCAATTTTTATTTTAGATGCTAGACAAACTAACTTTATTGGAGAGTTTGATCCTGGCTCAGGATGAACGCTGG
>NZ_WEII01000169.1:0-5863 GCF_009183805.1 Bacillus sp. B2-WWTP-C-10-Post-4
ATTGTATATCATCAATTCTCTTGTTCCTCGCTATTCTACATTTAAATACATGTAATATTGCCTATACTTTGTTATTTTCATGTGAAACTAATTCACTATATATCTCTTTCTCTATATTTTTCAAGAGAATTTCCAACCTATTTTTTGTAGCTAGAGTAAAATGTGGATTTAATTCTTTTATTATAAATTCAAGTATCTCAAAGCTTATGTACTCTCCTAATTCAAGTGAATATTGATCACCCAAGAAAGTTTTTAATTTTTTAGAGATCTCCACTTTATCTTTTTTGGTAATATTTACCCCATCCGATAACAAACCTCTCTTAGATTAGTCTTAAATACTAATTCAAAAAGTTTTTATAACATAATAAAAATATTTTGGAATTAATATAAATCATATAATGAAATTTTTACAAATAAATAAAAAATATACATCATAATCATTAAACAATATATCAAGCATCATAAACATATATTGGCTCGTCATAAAGGCGTAAACATTTTGACCAATTTCCACATAACGTTTCCCATTCACCAGCAGGATATACTTCCGTACGCAATATATGAAGTGGTATACGTAAATTCAATAACCGACCACTAAGCGTCGTACGAGTAACTCCCGCTGGCATTAAAAACTTTGCTTCAATTACCTTTTTCAGTTCCATCAACGAGTATTCTGGATAACTCATCAATATTTCATTTGAATGAGGCCAGATCTCAGTATCATTTGAATGACGGCGTACCGTATACTCATGTTGATATAAGCTGACAATACGATGCCATATCTCTAAATGATTAAATAAATCGCTATTTAAATCCCTTGCATATAAAAAATGTACTTGTTTATTTGCTTCTGTAATTTTTGCAAGCAAACGTTTATTAGCAATAATCTTACCTGACCAAATTATTGTAGGTTCTTTCTTTAAATTATTTACCCATTCCCCCATTGGTAATAAATGATTCCAAGCACGAATTTTTATTTTTTCATCAGGTACTACCTGTACAGCAACGCGTTTACAACCTAATGCCATCATAGCCTTCATACGATGGGCACCATCAAGTAACAGATAATTACCATCACTAAGCTCAGAGACTAAGGGAGGATTCCGTAAAACACCTTCACTTTCCATTACACGACAAATTTGTTCCAATCGTTTGTGTTCATATGATTCATGAAAGCGAATTTGCTTGGGATGTAAGAGATCTAAGGCCGAAATAATTTCACTCATAAAAACAGCTCCTCAAATAATTACATAAATTCTAAGCTTATCAAATTACTAATTTTCTATAATGATTAGTTGTGTTTACCGATATTTAGCAGCTATTAGACAATTATTTCAAACTGCGCTTTAATAATTTTACTAGTCTTCTAATAAAACACCAATTTCCTTTTCCCTAGCCCTTTGATAGTAATAAGCAGCAATGGCTACATCAAAAATGGCCATACCCATTGGATTAAATAATATTGCTTTGTCATAAGGGAAGTTTTGCAGTGCTCCTCGGATTACAACGTCAGCAATTGATACTGTATCTTCTTTTTGTAAACCTCTTTCAAGGTGCATCCTTTCAACATCAGTTTTTTCACGACAGACTTCTTCCCAATTATCAACAACTAGGGATTTTGTATATTCTAAGATATCAGGCTTAAAATCACGAAGAGAAACATTGAGTAGTAGCGCTCCATCTTTAGGTTTCTTATCAATATAACCTTCTGCAGAAACAGTACAAGTAATAAAAATATCAGCATCATTATAGGCTTCTTCATAAGCATTAACCTTTTGAGTTTTAGAATAAATTTCCTCAGGAATTAATTCGTCTTTAATTCCATTGATATCATATAGGTAAACACTTTCGATTTTATCGCCTAATAGGGCAGTTACCATCTTTAAATGCATCTGACCAATAGGTCCAAATCCAATTATTCCAACTTTAACATTATTTAAATCTCTTAACTTGGCAAACTCTCGAATCATTAACCCTGTAACAGAAGCTGTTCGTATAACACTGACCATTGCTGTATTAAGCGTCGCAAATGGTTTTCCAGTCATAGCATCATTTAATATAGTAACTGAATGAGCACGTTGAATACCTTTCTCAATATTCTTCGGAAAACTAGCTATCCATTTGATTCCTGAAACCTTAAATTCTCCTCCAATATAAGCTGGCATAGCAATAATTCTATTAGCCGGATCATCGAAACGTAAGTATGGCTTAATTGGCTGAGAAAAATCATCTAAATCAAGACTTTTTACTGCCTTTGAAATGACATTTATTGTTTCTTCCCAATTAACACCCATTTCATTGATATGTTTGGTATTTAAATACATCATAATTGCTTCCTCATTTCTATATCATTTTTATAAAGAAACTAATTGGTCTTCTACTGATTTTTGTGTATTAAGCCATTCTACCCATTCTACGTTGTAAATAGTTGATGTGTAAGCTTGTCCATTATCAGGACACAAGAAAACAACATTAGGTGTATTTTGAACATCCTTATTTTCAAAATACTTTTGGATTGCATAATATGAAGTCCCTGATGATCCACCAGCAAATATTGCATGTTTATTAAATAGCTCATAACAACCTGCAACAGTATGGACCTCCGGTACAATCATTACATCATCAATCAATGCTTTTTTAACCATACCAGGTATCATACTGGCACCAATTCCTGGTATGTACCGTTTACGAGGCTTATCACCAAAAATAATGGACCCTTGACTATCTACCGCAATAATTTTAATATTAGGGAATTTTTCTTTTAATCGTGTAGATACCCCAGCGATAGTTCCTCCAGTACTCACTCCAATGAAGGCATAATCTAACTGTTTAAAATCATTAGATATTTCTTCACCAATTCCTTGATAATGGGCTTCAAAGTTATCAGCATTATTATATTGATTTGTCCAGTATGCATTAGGAATAGTATTTAAAAGTTCTTCCACCTTATTTAAACGCGTTAATAAATAGCCACCTGTTTCATCTCGTTCATCCACTTTAGCTACTTGATAGGAAGTTGCTCTCAAAAAATTCTCATAACTATCATTAATATTTGGATCAATAACTGGTATGAATTTCAGGCCGATATACCTACAAAGAGTAGCAAGAGCAACCGCAAAGTTACCAGATGAAGATTCGATAATTGTAGAATTTTCAGTCACTTCACCGCGACTTATTGCTGATTTTAAAATATGGTGAGCAGCACGCACTTTAACACTATTCATTAAATTGTGATATTCTAGTTTTGCATACAGATTAATCTTTTCATGCTCTAATTTAATCATAGGTGTGTTGCCGATTACCCTTTCTAAACTCTCTAATTTCTTGAGCATAATTTGCTTCCTTTCTTGGTTAAAATCTAAAAAAATAATTAAAGATAAATAGTTGTAAATGTTCTTTCGAATGTATTTCAAATAGAACTTATACCTGAAAGACAATAAATGCTAGATTCTTTAGTATCGATAAGCTAAGCACCATTCAAGTACTGCCATAGCACTATTTAGCTTGTTTTCGGCCTGGGTAAATACAATACTTTTCGGTCCATCAATAACTGTTGCTGCTACTTCTTCCCCCCGGTGTGCTGGGAGGTCATGCATGAAAGTAGCTTCCGGATATAAAGTCAAAATTCTCTCTGTCACTGCAAATGGATTAAATGCATCTTTCCATAAAGGATCTATTTTGCTTGTCCCTGTTGTTTGCCACCTTGTTGTATATACAACATCCACTTCACTAGGTAACATTTTTATATCATGACATTCAATAACTTTAGCACCAGATAATCGTGCATATTCTTTTGATTTTTCAAGCACACTTGGAGACACTCCATAACCAGCAGGTGTAAAAAGATATAGCTCCGTACCTGGAAAACGAGATAAAGAAAGAGCTAGAGCTGCAGCACTGTTATTACCTTCTCCCATATATAAAACCCGTAATCCAGCTATTTCACCAAATTTTTGTTTCATTGTTGTTAAGTCTGTTAGTGCTTGTGTTGGATGTTCTTCCGCACTCATTGCATTAATGACTGCCATACGACTTTGAGATGCCAGCTTTTCCATTTCCTTTTGACTATCTGCAGTTCTTGCTACTAGTCCATCCAGCATTCGCGAAAGTACTTGAGTAGTGTCTTCTATAGACTCCCCTGTATTTTCTTGCAAATCATTTGGACCATACGTTACAATTTGTGCACCCATCTTTAATGCTGCAACAGAAAATGCCGATCGAGTTCTAGTCGATGTTTTACGGAAGTAAATCCCAATTATATTTCCCGCTAATATTTGATTAGGTTGCGATTTACCTGCGGCAAACTCTACCCCACGATTTACAATTTGATTAATATCACTATCAGTAAGATCCTCAAGAGTAATTAAATGTTTTCGAATAGCCATTATTATATTACCTCCCTTTTGAATAATTGCATGTAACAAAAATGTATTTACATATGTATGTAAATAAAAACTACTAAACAGCTAAAGTAAAAATAATAGATTGGAAATATAATTCATGTGGATCCATTACCACACTTTTCTAAAATTTTTTTAAACTAATGTATAGCAGTTGATATATAGCCTATATGAACTCGAATACTATTTTTACTCAGAAATACTTACATATAATTCTATTGTTAGTCTATATTCCTATTTTTTATGATATAGCTCTGCTGAATATATTACACACTACAACACTAAAAATATACTCAAAATACAGAATTTTCAGCTTTCTCAATTCTTTCATCAATTTTCTGTCAATTCATACTCAAATTATCTTTTTTACTAATAATATACATACAATGTTGGCTGTTTCTTTTATAGCCCACTTCTAAAAAATCCACCCATTCAAAAATATCGTTTTCCGGATTGTCAGTTAAGATACAAATTACTGCTGCAGTCATTAAAGAGCCCTCTTTAAAAGAGATATACTCCTTCTACTGGCTCGCTATTTTAGTTATGATAACCTCTTAATTGTTACAGCTATAACGCTAACAATTGTTATTGCAACCATTGATCTAAGCAAACAAACAATGAATGACATACTAATATATACACAAAGTAATCTATTAAGCGTAAAATGATTGTATCTCCAGCAAGTTTAATTACTTATTCAGATCTTTGCTTTTATAATTTTCAAAATTAAATTTCCGAAAATTTTCTTTCATTAAGGAAATATCGATCATTTTAAACTATGTAAGAATGCTTATCTTCTATAAAGTAATTACACAAATCAACAAAGTCAATTTCAATTATTGATTCTGGAAAACTATCTAAAGAAGCACAACAAGAAAGCTTATAATCTTTACCAATAGTAAACTTTTTATAATAAACCTCATTAGATAGCATGTCACCATAAAATATTGTATTTTTTTTAATAACAAAAGAGTTTAAAGGTATAGTTAGTCCTTTCCCTATCCATTTAACAAAGCTTTCTTTTATAGTCCATAATTCATAAAACACATCTAATTGTTGTTCTACATTTAATGAATTTAAATAATTAAATTCTTCCTCATTAAATATATTTTTAATCATTGTAGTATCTATGGGCCGGACTTTTTCTACATCTATTCCTACTTCTTCCTCATGAATAGCTCCAACAACCCAACTTTCGGAATGTGATATATTAAAATGAAAATTATTTAACTCATCAACATAAGGCTTTCCGTATTCATTGTATTTATATTTAATATCTTTATTTTCTTTTGCGAAATTTGTAGTAATTAAATATCTTATTATAATGTCTCCAATTAAGGCGCTATATTGGTCGGGCTTTCTTTTATATTTCTGTATTTTCATCTGCTTTTCTTTTGAGACCAAACTCATAAGTTTCTGCATAATGTTATGTTCTATATTTCCTGGCACACGTACCTTATATA
>NZ_WEII01000016.1:0-73394 GCF_009183805.1 Bacillus sp. B2-WWTP-C-10-Post-4
ATGTAATATTATATGTAGCTCTAGCGCAAAATGCGTATATTTTTGTATGTATGTGTAGAAATTTATATACTTTTCTCACTTCTATAAACAAAGAAAAAACGTAAGGAATCCCTTACGTTTTATTAAATATACGAATACAAATGAAATACTACTTCATCCATTTCTCAGCCCAATTTTGGACCTCATCCATAACACTTTCTAACGCTTTTCCCTTGTCAGTTAAGCCATACTCGATTCGAACTGGTACTTCTGGATAGACATTACGAACTACAATGCCCTCGCTTTCCAATTCCTTCAAACGCTCTGACAACATACGATCGCTCATATTTGGGATAATATCTGCGATTTCTCTAAAACGTTTCGACTCTTCAAGCAAAGATTTAATAATTAAGCCAGTCCACTTCTTACTAAGCAGAGTAAAAGCTGACTCAAACTTTGGACATAAACAAGAATTATGCTCCATATGTTTCACCTCTCCTCCATTATAATATAGTTTCTTGTAAAAAGTAAGTTATAAAACTTTCCTCATTATTTTATTTTACGTACATTTTACCATTTCCAAATATTAACTTGTCAACTAAACGTAACATACCCGTAAAAAAACCCTCTTAAAAAGAGAGCTTTTTATATCTTTATTACTTCGTATACCATCCAAGACCTAATGCACCTTCACCTAAGTGCGTACCAATTACAGCTCCAAAATAACCTGTACGAATTGTGACGTGAGGATATTTTGCTTCTAATTCTTTCTTCCATTCATGCGCTTCCTCTTCACGTTGCGCATGAATGATAACTGCTTCCATAGGTACACCTTTACTTGCTTGCTCATCAAAAATTTCAATGATACGTTTTAATGCTTTTTTACGTGTACGAATCTTTTCAAACGGAATAATGATTTTATCTCTAAAATATAAAACTGGCTTCACTTGTAACAGACTGCCGATGAAAGCTTGCGCGCTATTTAATCGACCACCACGTTGTAAATGATGTAAATCATCAACTACAAAATAGGCGTCCATCGTTTTCTTCATTTCATCAAAACGAGCGATAATCTCTTTTGGATTCTTTCCTTCACTTGCTAACTTTGCACCTTCACGCACATAAAATCCTTGTACTTCACAACTAATTTCAGAGTCATACGTGTATACATCAATACCTTCTACCATCTGTCCAGCTGTTGTTGATGTTTGATATGTACCACTAATTCCACTTGATAGGTGAATACTAATAACTGCATCATAATCTTTAGCTAGTTCTTCATATAGCTCAACAAACTTTCCGATTGCTGGTTGAGAAGTTTTTGGAAGTTCCTCTTGTTCACGTACTTTCACATAAAAATCATCTGCTGAAATTTCAGCTTCTTCTTGATAAGATTCTGTTCCAAACACAACGTTTAATGGAATCATATATATATTGAGTTCATCACGAATTTGCTTCGGTATATATGCCGTACTATCAGTAACAATAGCTATTTTCATTTTCGTACCTGCCTTATAAAAAGTTTTATTTCCTAATTTTACACGAAAACTACAAATGGTGCATCCATACATGAAAATGCCGGTTGAAATTATACCTACCATCTCGACAAATTACAACAAAAAGATAAAATACTCACCAAAAACTTCAGCATATTTAGAAAAAATGTTTGAATATAAAAAGGCTCGCTTTTAAAATGGAAAGTACTAGTCATTTTGATAGATAGGGGCGTACACAAGTGCTATTACAATATTTTACAATCAAAGACTACGGCGAACACGAAATCGTCATTCAAAAATCAAGATTTATTTGTTATATTAGCCGAGCAACAACTGAGGAAGAGGCTCAAGAATTTATACAAAAAATAAAAAAACAACATTGGAATGCAACACATAATTGTTCCGCTTATTTAATTGGCGAACAAGATCATATTCAAAAGGCAAATGATGACGGTGAGCCTAGCGGTACAGCTGGCGTACCAATGTTAGAGGTACTAAAAAAACGCGGACTAAAAGATACCGTCGTCGTCGTAACACGCTATTTTGGTGGCATTAAACTTGGCGCAGGTGGATTAATTCGTGCATATGGAAAGTGTACAAGCGAAGGCATTAATCATGTCGGTGTTGTCCAGCGAAAACTAATGCGTGTGATGCAAACCGAGATTGATTACACATTACTTGGCAAAGTGGAAAATGAATTACGCAATTCAAAATATGCCATTAAAGATATTCATTATCTAGAAAATGTCACATTTGATACGTATGTAGAAGAAGACGGCAAACAAGCATTTACAGATTGGATGATTGAATTAACAAACGGGAAATGTACAATTACAGAAGGAGATATGTTGTACTTAGAACAAGATGTTATCTAAGAATAACCCATTTATCACCTTCAAAGATTAATGTAGTGAATTACTTCCCTACAAATGAACTAACGAACTAAGGAGATTATATATGGAAGAACGTTATTATCATCTCCAAAATAGCAGAATAAAAAAGAAGCGAAGAAGGAAACTTTTCTTCTTCCTTATTTTCGCATTTTTATTTGGCAGTATAGGAGTTTATGTGTTAAATTCTTACTCTTCTCTTATGGGGATGTATAGTGGTTTTACTCGTGAAAAATCGGATTTAAGAAACGAAGATGTAGAAATTACAAAGGAACCTTTTACAATTCTCATTATGGGTATAGAAGATTATGCGACAGATGGTCAAAATGGTCGTACAGACTCATTAATGTTTGCAACAGTCAATCCGAAAACTAAAAAGATTTCGCTTATGAGCATTCCTCGTGATAGCCGCGTTCCGATTGTCGGAAAGGGAAAAGAAGACAAAATTAATGCCGCCCATGCTTACGGTGGAGAGGAAATGGCAATCAAAACTGTAGAAGGTTTTCTAAAAGTTCCTGTAGACCATTATATTAAAATTGATTTCCAAGGCTTTAAAGGTATCGTTGATGCTGTTGGCGGTGTTACCGTTGACGTACCCTTCGATTTCTGGGAGCGCTCTGACGTGGATTACTACAAAAAAATTCAATTTAAGCAAGGACAGCAAAATTTAAACGGTGAAGAAGCACTTGCTTATGTCCGTATGCGAAAGCAAGATCCAAATGGCGATTATGGTCGAGCTGCTAGACAAAGACAATTACTGGCCGCTGTTGCCCAAAAGCTAAACTCCACCTCTACTGTATTTAAAATTAAAGATTTAACAGCTGTCGTTGGAAAATATATAAAAACCGACATTCCTATTTCAGACGGACTTGCTCTTTACAATAAACTTTCTGGATTTGATCCTTCTACAATGCAAACGTTAAAGCTTGAAGGCGAAGACAAAAAGATAGGCGGTATTTATTACTTCCTTCCAGATCCAATCAGTGTAGAAACGGTGCGTAACGAAATTGAAAAAGAATTAGGAGAAAAAGCAAAAAAACCAACTACAAAAAACAACTCAAGTCCTGATTCAAATTCTAATTCTAACGAACAAACAAAAAAAGCAACAAACCAAAATAAAACACCAACTGATCCGCCACCTTCTACAAATGCTCATGCAGAGTGGATTATGCGCAATCAGCCGTAACAAAAAGGCCCAATCTATGCGATTGGGCCTTTTTTATTTACTTATTAAAGTGCTGTAAAATTGCTTCTACAATACGCTCTGATGCACGACCATCACCGTAAGGGTTAGATGCTTTCGCCATCTTATCATGAGCTTCTTTATCTGATAACAGCTCATCAGCAAGACCAAAGATTGTCTCTTCGTCTGTTCCTGCTAATTTCAGCGTACCTGCTTCAATACCTTCAGGGCGCTCTGTTGTATCACGAAGAACAAGAACTGGTACACCAAGTGATGGAGCTTCTTCTTGTACACCACCAGAATCCGTTAACATTAAGTATGAACGAGCTGCAACATTGTGGAAATCAATTACATCTAGCGGCTCAATTAAATGAATACGGTTATGTTCACCTAAAATTTCATTTGCTATTTCACGAACAACAGGGTTCATATGAACAGGGTACACAACTTGTACATCTTCATGTTTGTCAACAAGACGCTTAATTGCACGGAACATATTACGCATCGGTTCACCTAAGTTTTCACGGCGGTGAGCTGTCATAAGTACAAGACGATCATTTCCAAGTTTCTCTAGTACAGGATGACTATATGTTTCTTTTACAGTCGTTTGTAGCGCGTCAATCGCTGTATTTCCTGTAATGAAAATACGTGACTCATCTTTATTTTCCTTCTGTAAGTTCGTTGCTGATTTTGCTGTCGGTGAGAAATGGAGATCCGCCATTACACCTGTTAATTGACGATTCATCTCTTCTGGGTATGGAGAATACTTATCCCATGTACGAAGGCCCGCTTCAACATGCCCTACTGGAATTTGATTATAAAAAGCAGCTAAACTTGCAATAAATGTTGTTGTTGTATCACCATGTACAAGTACAATATCCGGCTTCGCTTCTTTCATTACTTTATCCAAACCTTCTAAACCACGCGTTGTAACATCAATTAAAGTTTGGCGGTCTTTCATAATATTTAAATCGAAATCTGGCGTAATTCCAAAGATACTTAATACTTGATCTAACATTTGGCGATGTTGTGCTGTTACAGTCACAATCGATTCAATTTTTTCTGGGTGTTTTTGCAACTCTAATACAAGAGGTGCCATTTTAATTGCTTCTGGACGTGTCCCGAAAATTGTCATTACTTTTAAACGTTCAGTCATGTGATTGCCTCTTTTCTTTCACTAATTACAGCTTCTATTATGACATATAAAAATATGCATGAGTACATCCCTTTTTAACGCATAACAGAAACTTTTCTATTACAAATACTTTTTCTTCCCACCGAGTAATAATCTATCTTTTGTTTCTTAACATCTTCATCAGTATAACAATTTCTCCCATCAAATAAAATAGGCTCCCTCATAAGTTGTACGTACTTTTCTAACGGATAAGTTTGAATATCTCCCCATTCTGTTACGATAAAAACCGCACTCGCATCTCTAATCGATTCATCTATACATCTACTATATTGTATAGCATCTCCAAATATATTCTTTACATATTGAATTGCTTTTGGGTCATAAAGAACAATATTTGCACCTATATTAATTAATGCTTCTATTATAATAAGAGATGATGCCTCTCTAATATCATCCGTATTCGGTTTAAAGGATGCGCCAAGAACTGCAATTCGCTTTTTATTCATGTTCATAACTTTTTTCGCTTTTTCAATCAATAGCAGCTGTTGCTTATTATTTACTTCAATAACTGCTTTTAACAAACGAAAATCATGAGCAACATTTCCCGCAATTTGCACCAGCGCTTTCGTATCTTTCGGAAAACACGATCCTCCATAGCCAATGCCCGCATTTAAAAAAGATGCACCGATTCTCTTATCCATTCCCATCCCTTTGGCAACATCCAATACATTCGCGCCTACCTTCTCACATATATTTGAAATTTCATTAATGAAACTAATCTTTGTAGCTAAAAAGGCGTTCGACGCGTATTTAATCATCTCCGCACTTTTAATATCTGTAACATACGTTTCTAAGCATAATTGACTATACAAACTCTCTACTCTTCTTGCTACTTCCTTAATATCCGCTCCAATTACAATACGATCTCCATGAAAGAAATCATAAATACCTGAACCCTCACGCAAAAACTCTGGATTCGATACGATATGTACTGTATGCCTCCCTTTTAACTTCTCCTCAATCCATCCCTTCATTACATCATTTGTGCCTACTGGAACTGTACTTTTCGTAACAACAATAATATCGTTCGTCGCATATAATCCAATATCGTTACAAGCACTCTGAATATACGTTAAATCTGCCGTCCCATCTAATAAAGGTGGTGTTCCAACTGCAATAAATATAAACTCTACATCATCAAATGCCTCTTCTTTATTTGATGTAAAAGTTAAAGCATTATTCTCATATGCATAATTTATTAATTCATGTAATCTTGCCTCATAAATAGGTAAATCCCCTTGTTTTATCCGTTCAATTTTTTCATCATCTATATCAAAACATGTAACTGAATGCCCTAATTTTGCCAATCCTACTCCTGTAATCAATCCAACATATCCAGTACCTACTATCGTAATTTTCATTTCCTTTTCGCACAGGAATTTACAATAGAAAAGATATGAAATATAGAACTCTTCCTGTGCTTCCCCCTCTCATATTAAAAATGAGAAAACCCTTTTCCTTCTTCATTATATGAATTACTTCCCTTATTTTTTTTAAAGTTTTTGTAAAATTAAATGCACTATAAAGTAAAACTTAATCAGTGAGAATCCGGCTGCCAGTTCACGCTTGATAAATTCCCACATTTTAACACGAAACTTACTCATTTCTACGTGCAACACTTATAATACTGAAATAAAAGTATTCACTATTGAAGAAAAAGAGGAAATGTTACATTCCAAAGCCCAGTACGATTAACCTTCTTATATGATTCAACATTCTATATACAATTGTCATATATTCTATCCGCTTCCATTAACCGTAAAAAGAAAAAAAGATTGAATTCTAATCTTTTTGTGATACCATATGTTATGAGCCTGTAAATAAACATCATAATTTTCAGATAAATATATTTTCAAAAAAAAATTACGTTAGACTATAAAGGGTGGGGTATTAATGGACTCACAAGTGATTTATGCCATTTTGGCATCATTCATCACTGTACTCGTCGTTACTCCTTTAGTTATTAAATTAGCTTTTAAAATAGGAGCGACAGATAAGCCAAACGCACGTAAAGTGCACCAAAAGATTATGCCACGTCTTGGCGGGTTGGCAATATTTATTGGTGTAGCTGTAGGATTTGTTGTCGGCGGCTTATATGAACAAAGAATGTTATCGATAACGCTAGGTGCGATTATCATTGTAATCATCGGAATTTTAGATGATATGTACGAGTTATCTGCGAGAGTAAAATTCGGTGGGCAACTGTTAGTTGCCATTATGATTGTAAAAAGTGGATTATTAGTGCAAGTATTATATATCCCATTCCTTGGGGATACTGAACTTGGATGGCTTGCTTATCCAATTACAGTATTTTGGCTTGTAGGTATTACGAATGCAATCAACTTAATTGACGGCTTAGATGGATTATCTGCTGGGATTTCATCTATCGTACTTGCAACGCTAGCATATATGGCCTTCACTAGCCCATGGGGTACTGGAACAGCTATTATCTTGCCACTTGCATTAATTATATTAGCAAGTACAATTGGATTTTTATTCTACAACTTCCATCCAGCAAAAATTTTCATGGGAGATACAGGAGCCCTATTTTTAGGATACTGTATTTCTGTTATATCGTTACTTGGATTATACAAAAGTGTAACGTTATTCAGTTTTATCGTTCCAATTATCATTTTAGGTGTACCTATATTTGATACGATATTTGCAATCATCCGTCGTATCGTAAATAAAAAACCTATTTCAGCACCAGATAAATCACATTTACATCACCGCTTACTTGCAATGGGATTCTCTCATCGCAAAACGGTACTAATTATATACGCATTCGGTATTTTCTTTAGTGTAAATGCCATTATTTTCACTAGTGCAACGTTATGGTTATCCATTATTCTTCTTTTCGCTTTGATTTTCTTCACAGAAATCATCGCTGAAATAATCGGGCTTGTACATGAACGCTACAAACCAATCATTTCCTTTTATAAAAAAGTGAAAAAACGCGAAGACTAATTGTAGTATAGCCTTTTCAATTATGAAATATTCAAATAGCATCCTCTTTCTTATAAGAGGATGCTATTTTTTATTCTCATTTTATATTTCCAAAATATAGATTGTTTGAGAGTTCCTCTATTGGAGAAAGATATACATAATAAGAAAAGTATCAAGTTTTCTTTTTTACATATTGATTGTCAAACTGAGGGTGAATGTTATGATCAAGCGAGTATTTCAATGTATTATTTTATTTTTAACGATTACTATGTACGTATCATCTAATACTGAAGCAACAACTGTTCTTCCTGCTGAATATCATCCAAATACTGAAACAACTTCTCCTACACAAAAAATTGCGTACTTAACATTTGATGACGGGCCAAACAAATATACTACACAAATTTTAAACATCTTAAAAGAAAAGAACGGAAAAGCAACTTTCTTTGTTATTGGCGGAAAAGTGCCACATTACACAAAAACGATGCAACGATTAATTAAAGAAGGACATTATATCGGGCTCCACAGCATGTCACATGATGTAAAACGCCTTTACACTGGTGACCCTTCCACTTTAATTGCAGAAATGGAGCAAACACAAAGCATTGTCCAGCAAGTTACGAAATTAAATACACATCTCGTTCGCGTTCCATATGGTAGTATGCCTTACTTAAAAAAGAATTACCGTGACGCACTTGTATCGGCCCAGTATAAAATGTGGGATTGGACGATCGATACATACGACTGGAAAAGCTATGACAATCCTTCTGCCATACTCGAAAGAGTACGTAATCAAAGTGATGAACAAGTCGAAGTCATTTTAATGCATGATTCGAGTGTAACCGTACAAATACTGCCAAAAGTAATTGATTACTTACAGTCACAAGGATACAAACTTCTTCCCTATAATCCTTCTTCTCATCTCAAAGTGAATTTTTGGAAAGACACAAGATTGTAACAGCTTTAGCGCCTATGTGCTAAAGCTGTTTTATTTTTCTCTTCCCACCCTTCCCATTTTTGTGTAAAATTTTAAATAGTGATGAAGTTTCGAGGTGAATAGAAATGAAACGAATAGATCTCATTTTTAACGCAATACAAAAAGGCAATTATACAGAAGGTGTAACCGCATCAGAACTCGCTACATTTTTGCAACTAGATCGCGCCAATGTAAGTAGCGATTTAAACAAACTTGTAAAAGATAAACGTTTATTAAAAACAAATACGCGACCTGTTCGTTTTTACATAGAAACGAACACCTCGTTGGAAACGCATTCAAAAGACATAACTTCATTAGATACATTTGCAATTGAAAATACGAGCCTTAAAATTGCAATTGAAAAAGCGAAAGCTTCTATTCTCTATCCTCCAAACGGTATGCATACTTTACTACTGGGAGAAACAGGGGTCGGAAAGTCTATGTTTGCTTCTTTAATGCACGAATATGCAATTGAAGTTGAACAGCTTCCAAAAGATGCACCATTTATCGTATTTAACTGTGCTGATTATGCAAATAATCCACAGTTACTACTCGGGCAATTATTTGGGATTAAAAAAGGAGCTTATACAGGAGCAAGTGATCAAAAAGGGTTAATTGAAAAAGCACATGAAGGAATTCTTTTCTTAGATGAAGTACATCGCCTGCCTCCAGAGGGACAAGAAATGCTTTTCACCTTTATTGACCGCGGAGTATACCGCCGCCTTGGAGAAACAGAGAACGAACGTAAAGCACAAGTATTAATCATTACTGCAACAACAGAAGAACCAAATTCATTTTTATTAAAAACATTTACAAGACGTATACCAATGACTGTTACGCTGCCACCACTTCGTGAGCGTACACATAAAGAGCGCTTTGCTTTACTACAGCTATTTTTCACAAATGAAGCAATTCGTCTGCGAAAAGACATTCACGTTAGCCCAAATGCAATGCGTGCTTTCGTCTTTTACAATTGTCCCAATAACATTGGTCAATTAAAAACAGATGTTCAAATTGCCTGTGCGAAAGCCTATTCTGATTTGGTCACAAAGAAACGTGATTCTGTCTATGTTTCAAGTTCAGATTTACCTTGGTATATGAAAGAAGGGTTGTTCATTGAAAGGAAGAGCCGTCACTTATACCAAATACCAAATGAAACATTTGTATTTACAGGTGAGGAAGGTTGGAGTAATCATAAAACAGAAGATGAAAAACGCTCTTCTATTTACGATTATATTGATTATAAATACGAAGAACTTCAAGCACGTGGTATTGAAGAGGAAGAATTAGAATTACTAATAGAAAATGATGTTCAAAGCTTTTTCTTACAATATTTTAACCAAATATCAAAAAAAACAAGCCATGAAAATGTTTTTAAAATTGTGGATCGTAATATCGTTTCCGTATGTGAAAAAATAGCGGAACTTGCTGAAAAGCATTTATCTAAGACGTTTGATGAAAAAGTATTTCTCGCTTTAAGTTTACATGTACAGACAACTCTACAACGTTTACAAAGCGGAAAACAAATACATCACCCACAATTAAATCAAATTCGTACGAAATATAAAGAAGCTTTTTCCGTAGCTATGCAATGCATTCAACTACTGGAGGAAGAATTACAAATAACAATGCCTATTGATGAAGCTGGCTTTTTAACAATGTTCTTCGTTGTTGATCCAATTCCTGCCTCACAAACAGAAGTAAAAGTATTAATATTAGCACACGGTAATGGCATCGCAACTGAAATGGCAAACGTCGCAAACGAACTTCTCGGCATTGAGGAAGTAACCGGTATTGATATGCCGTTACACGAATCACCGAAAGATTTCTTGGAACGTGTGAAAGTGTATATGAAAACACTACAAAATGTAAATGGGCTTCTCTTACTTGTCGATATGGGGTCACTTGCTTATATCGGTGACATATTAGAAACGGAGTTCAAAATCCCTGTACGTGTTCTCTCGATGACGAGCACACCACACGCACTAGAAGCAGCTCGAAAAGCTCAGCTCGGTTATTCATTAGATGCGCTGTATGAAACAGTAAAAAATTTAACACCATTTTACTTAAACGTACAAGAAGAAAAGAAAAAACCTCTCTCTCCAATGAAATCTGTTATTTTAACAGCTTGCTTAACTGGTGAAGGAAGTGCTTTAGCTATTCAAAAAATGTTAGAGAACTATTTACGATTTGATAAAGACTTAATTGAAATTATTCCAATTAGTATCGTCCATGAAAAAGATTTAACGAAAATGATTGAGAACATAAAAAAAGAGCGTAACATCATTTGTATCGTCACGAATTTCGATGTGCAAGTACCATGCTTAACATATCATTTCCAAGACATCGTAAACTACACAGCGATTCAGCCAATTCAAGAATTAATTACGTATGAAGAAACATATGCAAAAATGGCGGATATTCTTGAACAACAAATGCAGCGTAACGATGGAGCATTACTTATCAAAACAATTCGTTACGCATTAAATACAATTCAGGAATTAATTTCCTTACAGCTAACTCCTGATAGCTTAATGGGTGTTATTCTGCATATGAGCTGTATGGTTGACCGTCTTCAAAAAGGAGAAAGCCTTCTTCCTCACCCTGATAAAGAGAAAAGAAGACAAGATGAGTACTGGATGTATATGAAAGTAAAAAAAGCGTTGCAACCAATTGAAAACACATTTGAAATACAAATACCTGATGACGAAGTATTTTATGTTATGGACTTCTTTATTAAAAATCAGCCTGTTAAAAATTAATTGAGGCCGTTTTTAAAAATATCGACCGTAACGTGAGTTATATCAGCGATTTTCAAAATATATCGGCGTAACTCAGATTATATCAGCGATTTTCAAAATATATCGATTTACCGACAATAATTGCTAAAACTAGCACCTTATATAATGAGAAAAGGCTGTTCCAACATATGGACAGCCTTTTCCTCTATTTCTTTACTTTTCTAACTCGCCCTCTTATTTCTCCTCTTTTTTGTGATTTCGTATGGACATTAACATATACATTTGCTTGAATAATTTCTTGAAGTAAATGTACGAATGATTTCCCTTGTAAAGGTCCCTCAAAATCCTCTACATTCACTACACCAGTAATACTTCCCTCGTTCAAGCTAATCCCTTGCTCCAGTGGACCATACAAATATAAAACAACAGGACCAATTTGAGTAGACTTCCCTAAATGAATTTGACACGATGTAACCTTTTCTATATTTTTTAGTATTACTCTGTAATGCAATTTCGTTAAATCATCACTAAAAATAAACTCTGCTACCCCAAAAGCTTCTGTATTTACAGGAGGCACTTCCCTCTTACCTGTTAACCTGGCAAAGAAATGTGTTGTCATAAGGCATTCTCCTTATATAAATTTCCCAGCACTACTTCTACTACTTTATGGTTTAAACATAATCATTTATGACTTTTTCAATTTTAATTACAAAGAAAAGATTCACAAAATCTTTACATTGTGATTGTTCCTGTAGATTGAAAGTCTCTTGTATAATGCACATAGAAAAACATTATAGGAGGTTCCATTGAAAACTAACAAATACACTTTTCATACATTATTAGAGATTTTTCTCGTCTCATTTAAATTAGGACTTACTTCATTCGGCGGTCCTGTCGCTCATCTCGGCTATTTCCACCACGAATACGTGCAAAAAAGAAAATGGATGGATGAACGAAGCTATGGAGATTTAGTAGCACTATGTCAATTCCTTCCCGGTCCTGCCAGCAGTCAAGTCGGTATGGGGGTTGGATTATTACGGGGCGGTCTATTAGGAGCTATTATTTCATGGATTGGATTCACTTTACCGTCTGTGCTTGTTTTGGTTTTCTTCGCCTCATTCCTTAATCAGTTCGATCTTGGAAGTGCTGGCTGGATTCATGGACTAAAACTTGTAGCAGTCGCTATTGTCGCTCATGCCATATGGGGAATGGCGCGAAAGTTAACTCCAGATCGAAATCGTGCAACGATTGCGATTGTAACTGCCGCAATCGCCTTATTATGGCCAAGTAGTTGGACACAAGTCATCCTTATTATAATATGTGGCTTTATCGGTTGGTTTTTATATCGCAACCAACCAATTAGCCAATCTCAAAATATAAGAGTACCTATTTCAAAAAAGATAGCAGTTTCTTGCCTCGTCTTATTCTTTGGACTATTACTACTGCTACCAATATTAAGACCGTTCTCTTATTACATCGCTTTATTTGACAGTTTCTATCGCTCTGGCGCACTTGTATTTGGAGGAGGACACGTCGTGCTGCCCCTTCTTGAAGGTGAGTTCGTACAAAACGGAATGATGACGAAAGAACAGTTCCTAGCTGGATACGGATTAACACAAGCAGTACCAGGACCACTATTTACATTCGCCTCTTATATAGGAGCAGTGTTAAACGGGACGCTTGGGGCAATAATCGCAACAATTGCGATTTTCCTCCCTGCTTTCTTACTCGTTATTGGTGTTTTACCATTTTGGAACAATGTGAGAAAAATATCATTCATACAAGGCGCACTACTTGGTGTTAACGCCGCAGTTGTTGGTATTTTAATTGCCGCTTTTTACGATCCCATTTGGACGAGTACAATTATAAATGCTTCAGATTTCATTTTCGCTTCGCTTCTTTTTTGCTTACTAGCTTTTTGGAAAGCACCGCCTTGGGTTATCGTTATACTTGGAGCTTTTGGCGGATATATTCTATCCATTTTGTAAATAAAAAACGACGGCATGATGTAGCCGTCGTTTTTCTATTAAAACTTCACAAGTTCTATCCCTTCAGGCAACTCACTCTCTGTTAAAATACGCAATTCCTTCACACGATCCATTACGTAAGACGAACGCTTCACAAGCTCTGGATCAATATAAGCTGGATGAACCATAATTTCTACCGTTTGTTCACCTTGTACTCTTTCTTTTAACTTCACAAAGTAATCTTCCGTCACACCATCCGCATAAAAGTCACTGTAAAATACATCAGAAAATGGATGCACCGCTCTATCTTCCCCACAACGACGAATTGGAACATTATATTTAGCTGCTAATCTCTCAAGAACATCGTGTAAGATCGGTAATCCGTGTACATGATGATGACTATCTAAATGAGTTGGTGTTAATCCGTAAGATAGGAATTTCTCAATTTGAGCAGTCCACTCTCTCTCAACTTCTTCTGGATTTATATTCCCTTCCCTTACAACACTTTGTTTATGAAACGATCCGTCGCTACCTACAAGTGATGGTACGTCTCCAAGAAGTGGCTCCCCTGCTGTTAATACGAGATGTACGCCTACTCCGAGTAGGTTATACTCTTTCGCTAAGCGTACCGCATGCTCTGTTCCTGGCATATTCATCATCATCGTCGTTGAATTTACAAGTCCATTTATATGACCATCAATAATGCCGTAATTTGTACCTTCTGTAAGACCGAAATCATCTGCATTTACAATTAACTTAATCATCATAATACCTCCTAATAGAATAAAAAAAGCGGGCTAAATAGCGCCGCTTTTACTTCTCTACCTTTTTAAAGAACTGTGGAAGATACTCTTTATGTGCTTCCAACATTTCATCTAAAATTTGTTTTGCAACTTTATCTGATGGTACAAGCGGATTGATTGTCATAGCAAGCAGCGCCTTATGATAATCCCCTGTAACAGCAGCTTCAATTGTTGTGCGCTCGAATGATTTAATTTGTTGTACTAAACCGCGAACTGGTACTGGAAGATCTCCAACTGCAATTGGTTTTGGGCCTTCTTTCGTAATAATACAGTTCACTTCAACAGCTGAATCATGTGGTAAGCTTGCAATTGTTCCGTTGTTTCGTGTATTAACAGGCTGGATATCACCTTTATTATTGTAAATAGACGTAATTAAGCTACATGCTGCATCACTATAATAAGCTCCGCCACGTTTTTCTAATTGTGGTGGTTTAATATCTAAATTCGGGTCTTTATATAACTCAAATAAATCATTTTCTAATTGTTTTACTACTTCTGCACGTGTACCTTTTTCAACAGAAGCTTCTTTTTCTTCTTCTAACATTTCACGTGTTTTGTAGTAGTAACGATGGTATGGACATGGAATCGCACGAAGTCCTCGAATAAAGTCTGGCTCCCAGTTAAGCGCTGCGATATTTTCCATCGTAATTTGTTTTTCTGGATCTGTCACAAGCTCTAACACACGGTCCATTACACTTACGCCATCTAAGTATACATCTAGTCCGTATACCATATGATTTAAACCTGCGAAATCAACGTGAACACGACTCGCATCTACTTCAAGTAATCTTGCAAGACCCATACGAATTCCGATTGGAACGTTACATAGACCAACTACTCTTTGAATATTTGTATAACGAAGAACTGCCTCTGTTACCATACCAGCTGGATTTGCAAAGTTAATTAACCATGCATTCGGACAGAGCTCCTCCATATCTTTACAAATATCTAAAATAACAGGAATCGTTCTCAACGCTTTAAATAAACCACCAGGACCATTTGTTTCCTGACCGATTACATCATATTTTAATGGGATTGCTTCATCTTTTGCACGTGCTTCTAATAAACCAACGCGAAGTTGTGTTGTTACGAAGTCTGCATCTTTTAATGCCTCACGGCGATCAAGTGTTAAATGTACCTCGATTGGTAAACCTGATTTTTTCACCATACGTTTCGCTAAGTTACCAACTATTTCCAACTTTTCTTTTCCTGCCTCAATATCTACTAACCAAATTTCACGAACAGGAAGCTCATCATAACGCTTAATAAATCCTTCAATTAACTCTGGTGTATAACTAGATCCACCGCCGATTGTAGCAATTTTAATTCCAGTCATGCTTTATTCCCCTTTCGCTTCAAGCTTTTTATAAAGATCGATAAACTCTGCTGCTAATTCTTTCACTGTAATCGCATTCATTAAATGATCTTGTGCGTGAATTAAAAGAACACTAACCTCTGTTTTTTCTCCTCTTGCTTCTGATTGTATGAGCTCTGTTTGGAAATGATGCGCTTCATTAATCGCTTCTTTCGCCTTTACCATCGCTTCATCTGCTTCTACCATTTTCCCCTGTTTGGCAAATTGAAGTGCCTCCATCGCAAAGCTTCGTGCGTTACCACTATTTAAAATCAATTGGAATGGAATTTGTTCTGCTGTAGTCATCATAATTACCGCCCTCTCTATAAGGTTCAACCGATTTAAATACCCCTTCAGTTTGAACATGTCTATTAAATTATTATTTTATGAATGATAGTTTGGTGTTCTTGTAGATGAGTATCATCTTTTTGAACATGATATAAAGGTAATTATTCTGACGAGCTATAGGAACTCGCCAGAATAATATTTTTTAAAGTGATACTGAATTGTCGCTTCCTTTTGTTTCAGCTTTTGCAGCCTGTACATAAGTACGGTCACACATTAATACGAATGGATAGTAAATTACTACCGCAATAGCAAAGTTCACCACTTGTAGTGCTGCACCAGCGATGCTTCCGCCCGATACAAGATAACCACTAAAGATTGGTGGCATTGTCCATGGAACTAACGCAACTGTTTTTGGTACCCATCCTAAAGTGATTGCTGTATAAGAAGTAATAACTAATACAACTGGTGTAAGTACGAACGGGATAATTAACGTTGGGTTTAATACAATTGGCGTACCGAAAATAACTGGTTCGTTAATATTAAAGAAACCAGGACCGATAGATACACGGCCTACACCGCGAAGCTGCGCACTTTTCGCTACAAGCATTACTGCCACTAAGAATGCTAACGTTGCACCCGATCCCCCGATATATACGTATACATCAAAGAATGGTTTTGTGAAGATATGCGGTACGTCATATGCAGACATACCATCATTAAATAATTTCATATTTTTCTCTAATGCTGGTAAATAGATTGGGTCAATAATCCCCCCAATAATATTTGGACCATGTAATCCGAAGAACCATAATACGTGAATAAGTAGAGCAATAATAATTGCACTTGGTAATGTACCCGCTAAACCTTGTAATGGTAATTGAATTGTTTCAAATACCATTTTATGAATGCTTGTTCCCGCAAGTTTCACAGCTAATTGAATACCTGCTGTTACAATCAAAATAACGAATGCTGGAACTAACGCTGCGAATGATTTCATTACTGCCGGTGGAACACCATCTGGCATTTTAATTGTAATATCCCTTTGAACAAAGAATCTAAACACTTCTGTTACAAGAAGAGCCACTATAATGGAAACGAATAGACCTTGTGCCCCTGTCCACGCTAAATCAATACCGCCTTCTTTTGGCGTTGTCGGAGAAATAATAATTAATGCACCGAATGTAATGATTGCTGCTGACAACGCATCGACGCCGTAAGATTTCGCTAAATTGTAACTTATCCCAACTGCGACTATGAGGGCGAGTATAGCAAAGGAACCAGTCCACATACCGCCACCGACATCTTTCCAAGCGTCACCAAATGTGCCCTTCATAAAGTTTTGGAAAGCATCAATTGGTAAGTTATTTATAAGTACTGCAAATGATCCAACTAAAATAAGAGGCATAACTGCGATAAATCCGTCACGGATTGCAACTAAGTGGCGCTGCGATCCAATTCTACCTGCGACTGGAACTAAATATTTCTCCATAAATGCAATAAACTTTTGCATTTCGCTTCCCCCCTAATTATTTTTTAAGTGTTAATGCGTGATCTAAAACTGCTTCTCCATTCATCATGCCGTAGTGCATTGGATTGATAACGTCGATTCCAACGTTTTTCTCGTCAGCAAGCGCTTTCATTGAAGAAAGCATGTAACGAACTTGTGGTCCTAGTAATAATACATCTGCTTGATCGATATTCGTTTTTACTGCATCCCCAGATACAGCCCAAATCTTTCCTTCTAGACCTCGAGCTTTTGCGGCCGCTTCCATTTTTGTAACTAGTAAACTTGTAGACATCCCTGCTGAACAACATAATAAAATATTCATTTGAAAATCCCCCTTGTGTAGTATAAAAAATTTATGTTTATTTATTTTTCTTTACGCTATTTATTAATGCAATTAGCGTGCCAACTTTTTAAAACCACTAAAATCAGTGCTTTTTCGAGCATTTTCTTTGTGTGTTAACGCTTTCAATTAGTGTGTCGTCCAAAAAACACACAGTGTGTTATAAAACAACACGCTTTTAACACATAACTGTATGAAAATAGATTAGTGTTTAGTCGTCTAGTTGTGTTTAATATGAAAAAACACTAAAAAAACTTTTTCAATGAAAAATAATTCATTATTTTAACCCACTATTTAGTGAAATAAAAAAACCTTGCATAAGCAAGGTTCATTCATCCACCGACATCTTCCTATATAACTCTACAAACTCACTCGCTAATTCTTTCACCGTAATTGCATTCATTAAATGGTCTTGCGCGTGTACCATTAAAAGAGTAACTTCGGTCTTTTCACCACCAGCTTCTTTCTGGATAAGCTCCGTTTGTACACGGTGCGCCTCTTTTAATTCATCTAGTGCTTCTTGTAATTTAGCTTCAGCCTCTGTAAACTCCCCACGCTTCGCACAATCAATTGCTTCCATTGAACAACTTCTCGCGTTTCCCCCATGCAAGATTAAATGAAAAGCTTTCGTCTCTATCGTATCCATTTTAGTTCTTTACTCCCCCTTTTCTTCTGCCAGTTTTTGTTTATCCCATATTTTTAAGAACGGTAAATAAATGAAGAATGCTAGCGCAAAGTTAACAAGTTGCAAAATAACACCTGAAATTTTCCCGCCCGATCCTAAATATCCACTAAAAAGAATAGGTGTCGTCCAAGGTACAGCGGCCCCACTCGGACGTGCGACCCATCCCCATTCCATTGCAAAGTAAGAAACAATCGTTAGGACGACTGGAACTAATATAAATGGAATTAGTAAAAGTGGGTTCATCACAATCGGCATACCAAAAGTTACCATCTCATTAATATTAAATATACCAGGTGCAATTGACAATCTCCCTAAACTTTTTAATTGTTGACTTCGTGCAAATAGTAACATTCCGACAACTAGAGCAAGCGTTGCACCAGAACCGCCCATATAAATCCATAAGTCAAAAAACTGTGCCGTAATCGTATTTGGTACATCTTGCCCAGCTTGAAAAGCAACTCGGTTTTGATCCATTAACGACAACCAAACGGGGCTCATTACACCACCAACAATAGTAGCACCATGAATTCCACAAGACCAAAGAACATGAACGAGAATAACTGCTATGATTGCGCCCCAAAGACTAGCACCAAGTACACTAAGTGGTTCCTGTAAAATTTGTCCTACAATATTATGGATACTGCCAAAAGAAGTATTTTCTATAATTAAGCGTAAAATCCAAATAACTGTTACAACAATAAATCCTGGAACAAGTGCTGCAAATGAACGCGTGACAGCTGGTGGAACTGTTTCTGGCATCTTTATAATTATCTTTTTTTGTACAATAAACCGATAAAGTTCAGTAGATATAAGTGCAATAATCATTGCTACAAATAACCCTTGGCTTCCCATTAATGCAGCTGGGATAGCGCCTTCTACAAGTACACTTTCTTTTGTACTTGGTATAATATATGCAACTTGAAATGGAGTCGCAAGTAAAAACGTCACAAGCGACAATGCCCCGGATGCTAAAGCATCTACTTTATAATACTCTCCAAGTCTGTAAGCGATTCCAAAAACAGCTATTAAAGCCATTATATTAAAAGTTGCACTAACTGGATACCCTAAAGCTCGCTGCCAATTCTCCCCAAACAAACCTGCCATAAAATCGTTATATCCCGGTATCGGCAGTGCACTAATAATGAGGAAAAACGATCCAATAATTAAGAAAGGCATCGTTAAAATAATTCCATCTCGAATTGCTTGTAAATGCCTCTGCTCTGCAACCTTCCCTGCTACCGGCATCACATACTTCTCTAAAAACCGTATCATCTATCCCACTCTCCTCATGGTTTCATTAACAAAGCTGCTTGCAAGATAGCTTCTCCATTACAAAGTCCGTAATGAACAGATTGAATGACATCAACAGGTATCCCTTTCTCCTTACATAATTCTTTCATTTTCGGTAATAAATAACGTACTTGTGGTCCAAGTAAAAGAACATCCGCTTTATCAATATGACTATTCACTTCAGAACCTGATACTGCCCAGATTTTTACTTCTATCCCTCTCGCCTCTGCTGCTTTCTCCATCTTTGTAACAATCAAACTGGAAGACATTCCCGCTGCACAGCAAAGTAAAATATTCATCCCGCTTCCCTCCCCCTTTTTCTCTACCTAAGTTATGGTGCACTCCTTGCCACCACTAGGTTACAAATATATATGTCTAGATTTCCTGCTGTATGCCGAGCTTAAAAACAAAAATTTCTTGATTTTCACGCTATTCCATTTATCCGTATTCTCCTAGTAAAGGGGCCCCTAACTCGCTATAATGATTCAGTATGATTTTTTTAATTGATAGGAGGATATATTTATGAAGGCATATCGCTTTCCACTTATTTTATTATCTTCTATCCTAATTGGTGGTTTCATTGGTTATTTCATGGGTGCCGATGCAGTTGCTTTAAAGCCGCTTGGTGACATTTTCTTAAACTTAATGTTTACGATTGTTGTACCTCTAGTGTTCTTTAGCATCGCATCGTCTATTGCTAATATGGATGGATTAAAACGTTTCGGTAAAATTATGTCTAGTATGGCTGGGACTTTCTTATTTACAAGTATTTTAGCTGCTATTTTTATGATTATTGTCGTGAAAGTATTCCCGCCAGCACAAGGTGTTGTACTAGAACTAACACAACCTGACAAAGCCGGCAAAGCTGTTAGTGTTGCAGATCAAATCGTCGGTATTTTAACAGTATCTGACTTCTCGAAGTTACTATCTCGTGAAAATATGTTAGCTCTTATTTTCTTCTCTATCTTAATGGGGATTGCAACTTCAGCAGTTGGCGAAAAAGGAAAGTCATTTGCTACATTCCTACAAGCTGGTGCAGAGATTTCAATGAAGGTTGTATCTTTCATTATGTACTACGCTCCAATCGGACTTGCTGCTTACTTCGCAGCATTAGTTGGCGAATTCGGACCACAACTTCTTGGAACTTACTTCCGAGCAGCAATGGTATACTATCCTGCTTCTCTCATTTATTTCTTTGTATTCTTCACATTCTATGCATACCTTGCAGGTCGCAAACAAGGTGTACAAGTATTTTGGAAGAACATGGTCTCTCCTACAGTTACATCACTTGCAACTTGTAGTAGTGCCGCAAGCATTCCAGCAAACTTAGAAGCAACAAAGAAAATGGGTATTTCTTCAGACGTTCGTGAAACAGTTGTCCTTCTTGGTTCTACTCTTCATAAAGATGGCTCTGTTTTAGGCGGCGTATTAAAAATTGCTTTCTTATTCGGTATTTTCAACATGGAATTCGAAGGACCGAAAACATTAGCAATCGCACTTGTTGTTTCTCTATTAGTAGGAACAGTAATGGGCGCTATTCCAGGCGGCGGTATGATTGGTGAAATGTTAATCGTTTCTTTATATGGCTTCCCGCCAGAAGCATTGCCAATTATCGCAGCAATCAGTACAATCATTGATCCTCCTGCAACAATGTTAAACGTAACAGCAGATAACGCTTGTGCCGTAATGACAGCTCGCCTTGTAGAAGGTAAGAACTGGATTAAAAACAAATTTGCTTAATAAATAGAAAGAGGATGCTCGTTTTGAGTATCCTCTTTCTTTGTTGTTAATCCATTCCGCCACAAATTTGTTAAAACCTTCACAAATATTCCACACCTCTTATCCATTCTCCGTACTATAATCATGTATGGAAAAGGAGATGGATCTAATGACTCAAAGCGCACCAGAATTTAAAGTTTTGCAAAGCATTGCATTTCTCGCTGTCGTTTTGCAAAGTTCTTTATTATATACAATGAATCAAGGAAATGTCTTACTTGAGCAATCCCTCATTATGGGCATGCTATTTAATCTTGCAAAATTCTCAGCACCAGCATTCATATTTATCGTTGGATTTCACTTAATTCGTCACTATACAAAGCAATTAGTATATAAAGAATATATTTCCGAAAAAGCGATACACTTACTCATTCCTTATTTCTTTTGGTCTATTCTTTACTTATTAACAACAAATGATCTTATTACGTTACAAAGTGGAATAAAAAGTTTATTACTCGGAACAGCCGCTCCCCATCTTTGGTACGTTATTATGATGTTCCAAATTCACTTATTGTTCCCTTTACTATGCACACTTTTTTATTGGTTTCAAAAACGAACAGAAAATAAAAAAGACATATATAAATATATGACCTTTTTCGCTTGCCTATATTTTCTATTAATGTGGTTCTCTTCTCACTATATTTTTAATGGAGAAAAATTAACAAGTTCAACAATTTTACATTATACAGATCGATCATTTCTATTCTACTCATTCTATTTCGTTATGGGCGGCATTGCCGCTGTAGCACTAAAAACTTGGCGTCTATTCGTCATAAAACATATCCCGCTTATAACAATATTATTTTTCATCTTATTTTTATTCATCAATTATGAGTTGTTTAGTTTTTACGGAGCAAACTCTATTCATTTAACTGTTTCTACCTATTTAAAACCATCTATGTTTTTATATATCGTATGCGAAATTATCATACTGTATGTGTTATCTATTATGATAGTACAGCGTCGTGGTTTCTTATATAAAACGTTACGTTTCATTGGTAATTACACGTATGGTGCTTATTTAGCTCATTTATTCTTCTTGCAACTATGCACAAAACTTCTTTCCTTATTCACACTGCAAGAAAATACTATATTATATGCCCTATTACTATTTGTGTTAACGGCCATTATCTCTATTTCAACAATGGTCATTTGTAGCACAATACCATTTCATACTTGGATTACAGGGCCTTCTCCTACAACAAAGATGAAATGGACGAAGGTTGTATTACGAAAAAATCATAAAAAACTATTCAAGCCATATATTTGATATAATAATACGCATATAAAAAGAAAGCGAGAGACACCTATGATTAATCAAGTTGGACAAATTATGCTATATGTAAATAACCAAGACGAAACAGTACAATTTTGGACAGAAAAAGTAGGGTTCCAAATCATTGCGGAAGAAAATAACGGAAACGGATTCCGCTGGATTGAAATTGCACCGGCGAAAGAAGCAGGAACAAGCATCGTCCTTCACGATAAAGCGTTAATCGCGAAGATGCAACCTGAACTAAACCTAAATACGCCTTCACTTATGTTCTTCTCAAATGACTTAGACCGTCTATATAAAGATCTTTCTGAGAAAAATGTCACAGTTGGACAGGTTGTAGATTTACCTACTGGTAGAGCATTCAACTTTGCTGATAATGAAAATAATTACTTTGCAGTAATGGAACGCAAATAAAAAATAAGCTATCCGAAAAAATCGGATAGCTTATTTCATTTTAAGAAACTTGTTCTACATTCGTTTCTCTATGCTGTATATGACTCGTGATCCAAGCAATTCCACCGGCAACAACGAGATAACATAACAATATTAAAATTTGCATTTGTAATTGCGACCAATCTCCTAAAGAAATAACATCTTGTAATCCTCTAAGAGAATGAGACATTGGGAGAAACTGTCCAATTTTGCTAAGAACAGCTATGTTTAATTCTCCTGGGAAAGTACCTCCGCTCGTCGCTAATTGCAGGACAAGAAGCGTTACCGCTAAGAACTTTCCAACAAGACCAAATACTGTTACTAGCATAAGAATAAATGTCATAAACGTAAAGGAAATAACAATACTTGATAAAACAAAGAGTGGCACACTTGCGACTTCTAATTTCATAACACCTAGCACAACTACATCTACGAGTAGCGCTTGAATGAGTCCAATTAAATATACCAATCCTAGTTTATTAATAAAATGTACCGTTCCGCTTACCTTCATGTTTTGTCTGCGGCCAAGAGGTAAAATATTCGATGCCATAATTCCGCCAACATAAAATGCAAGTGATAAGAAATATGGTGCAATGCCTGAACCGTAGTTAGGAACGTCAGAAACTGTTGACTTCACTAACTGAACTGGCTCTGAGAACATCGTATTGCGTGCATCATCATTACGAACATCCGCTATCTTCTCTGCGCCCTCTCCTAATTTCGTAGAAAGTTCTTTCGCACCATCATCAAGTTTAACAAGTCCATTTGTTAATTTACTAGCACCGTTATTCAGCTCCGTTCCACCACTCGCAAGCTGATTTACACCTTCTTGCAGGGATGTAAATCCATTTCCCCACTTCATAAATCCATCAGCCAAATTCGATGCACCATCTGCTATCTTTTTCGTTCCAGCAGTAGCTTCATTTAACTTAAATCCGAATGTATTCATGCCTTCTTCAATCTTATGTTGACCATCAGTTAGCTTCTTCGCACCTTGTGTCAATTGTTGTTGGCTATTATTTAAAGTACTTGTTGCTTTAGCTAGTCCATTAGACGTAGCAACAATTTTTTGAAAAGCGGGATCTTGCTGCACTTCTGGATGATTTTTCACGTACTCTTCTAATTGTTGTTTCACACTATTGGCCGCCCCATCCGCTTTTACTTGCCCTTCAGCAAGCTTCTCACTTCCGCTCACCCATTCATTTGTACCAGCACTTAATTCACTAACTCCTGATTGTAACGTTTTTTCACCTTGTGCTAATAACTCCATACCACTATGAAGTGATGTCGCTCCTTGACTCAGCTCATTTGCTCCCCCCGTTAAGGCAGATTGGCTAGACGCAAGCTTGTCACTTCCTTCTTTCAATTTCGATGTCCCGTCACTTAAACGATCAATACCATTCGCAAGCTGATTCGCTCCATTTTTTGCATCGGTCGTTCCTTCATGTAACTTCTCAGCACCATTACTTGCATCACTCAACCCTTGTGCCAAATCTTGAAACTTTGAAAAAACACCTTCTGTATATGATTTCGTAATACTGTTTGAGATTTTTGTTTTCATATTTTCAACAGCTGTCGTTCCAATTTGAGCCGCTACAAAGTTTTTACCTGGATTTACTTTGTACTGCAACTTTGCTGGCTCTGGTTTCTCATCCATAAGTGTACTTACCTTTTTAGAGAAATCTTCCGGAATCGTAACAACCATATAATATTTATCTTCTTTTAACCCTTCATCCGCACTTTTTTCTGATACGAAATGAAAAGCCAATTCCTTATTCTCTTTTAAATTTTTAACAAAATCGTCTCCTGCATGAATTGTTTTTTCATCCATCGCAGCACCCTTATCTAAATTCACAACCGCAACAGGTAATTTATCTAATTTTCCGTACGGATCCCAATATCCAGCTAAAAAGAATCCTGAATAAATTAACGGAACGATTAATAAAAAAATTAAAGCGATACGTCCATGTTTATGGTGCCACATCGCTTTCCAATCTTTAAATATAAGTTTAATTCCCTTCATGAAACATACTCCTCTTCTAATTTAACACCCTTCGAATGGTTTAACAGATTTACTATACACGTCACTTTACATACTGTATAATACATCTTTAATTATTAATTCATTCCTTTTGGTCTATAGAAAGGAGACTCGAAATGGAACTGCTCCAGTTAAAATACTTTCAGACAGTTGCACGACTAGAACACATGACAAAGGCAGCTGAAGAATTGCATATCGCGCAACCTTCACTCAGCAAAACAATTGCTAGACTCGAAAAGGATTTAGGAGTCCCTTTATTTGATCGCCAAGGCCGACAGATTACTTTAAATTCTTTCGGAAAAGTATTTTTAAAACGAGTAGAACGTATTTTTCATGAATTAAGTGAAGGGCAACGAGAAATTAAAGATTTAGCCGAATTACAACAAAGCTCTATTACACTGGCCGTTTCTATTCCAAGAATATTACCAGAACTACTTGGCTCTTTTTTACTAGAACATCCTAACGTTCGATTCCAACAATTTCTTGCATCCACTCCTTCTATGAAACGACAACTAGATAATATAGAAATTGACTTTTGTATCTCCTCTGTGCCAATTGAAGGTGAGGAGATTGTTTGGGAACCACTTATTACAGAAGAAATTTTCTTAGTCGTCCCTTCAGGCCATCGTTTATCAGGCCGAAAAAATATCCACCTGCATGAAGTAAAAAACGAACCGTTTATTAGTATGAACACTGGCTATGGATTTCGACACTTAACGGATGAATTTTGCAAAGAAGCTGGTTTCACTCCGCATATTGCTTTTGAAGTAGATGAACCGACCGTGATTAGCGACCTCATTAAGCAAGGTCTCGGCATCGCTTTTGTTCCAAGTTTAACTTTATTAAAAAACTCTACTTTAGCATCAAGCAAGTTGCGTATTATTGAACCCAATTGTCAGCGAACCATCGGATTAAGTTGGTCAAAAAAACGCTACTTATCAAAAACAGCTCAGCAATTCCGTGAATTCGTGATTGATTACTTCTCCAACATTAGGACGTAAAATTATATCAACAAATAAAAGTTGCCACCCTCATATGGTGGCAACTTTTATTGTTCACTCTTTTTTAATTCCATTTCAGCTAAAAGTGGTAGTACATTATCAAAAATATGCGTATTATTATTTTCACCTGTTACATATCCACCATAATATCTACTAAATACGTTATCATTTCGGAATGTGGCCATATGATCATACAATTCTTTCGCAAACTTTTTATCACCTGTTTGTAGTACGTACAAAATCGTTAATCCGTATGCGGCTGGCGATTCATAATTCACAGTTTGTTTTCCCGTTTCTAAATTGTAACGACCGTATAGCTTTCCATCCTCCTGGAATTTCTTCTTTATAAATTCCAAATAAGCAGTTGATGAAAGACCACCTAAACTTCGATGATATGCAACGTATGATTGGTCAATAAGATTCACTTCTTTATCGTACGTAAATGTACCATCTTCTTTATACTCTTTCGGGAATGCCCAGCCATGCCTTGGATAGTCCGCTAAAAATTGAACGACTTCCTGATATTGCTGAGCAGAAACTTTGTCGTACTTCTTCATATAGGAGAATGCACGTGGATTTATGTATGATGTTGTTACAAAATTATTTTGTTTCCCTGCATCTGCATCATAATAATCAACATAATAATTATCTTTTTTATTATAACGAAGTACAGCATCACTTAATTGATCGGCAAGGTTTTTATAACGCTCTTCCTTATACATTTCATAAGCACGATATAATTGTTCTATAATACGAAGATCATCTATAAGTGCATTTGTAGCTGACTGCCTCTCTCCCTTTTCAGAGAGTTTCCATAAAACGATATGATTCTTATATACGAAATTATCTTGAATAACCTTTACTTGCTCATCAAATAACGCCTGATCATCTTTATCAAGTGTATATTGTAACCATAATCCCGCTGATTCTGATAAAGCTTCACGTCCCTTTGCTTCACCCGTACCTGCCTTAGTATCTACTAAACGGTACGTGGCAAGCGTTCCATTGTCATTCACCATATGTCTTAAAATAAAATTTTCTGTACGGTTTCCTTGTAAAGCTGACCAAAATACAATTCCACCTAAAGCGATCAAGAAGATAATTCCAATCCCTATATATAAACGTTTCCGCAATCTTTTCACCTCCCTAGTAAGGCTAACCTTAATTTTATCAGAACATACATAAATTTAAAAAAGACAATCCACTAGATTGTCTCCCCCATTTCTATCCCTCGTAAACCTCTTTAGAAGGTTTATATAGCGATTGTACAAGCCGATCATATTCACGACGTGTAATCTCTTTATTATATAGCTTCAATAATAAATCTCTATGCTCTTTTGAAAATGCCATCTTTTTAATGACTTCAGGATACATAAAACACCCTCTCCATTTCACATAAATTTCTTCTTTTCGAAAAAACAGAACTTATGTTCGCATAAAAGATTATAAAAGATTCCTGTAAAAAAAACAAACAAAACATGAGAAACTATTTATTTCTTTCTATTCAAAATATTACAACATTATATTATCATATTCACTTTTTAAATACATATATATTTTTGGTAGTTTTTTTGAATAAATCTTCCAATTCAATCAGAAAATAATGGCAAAAAAGAAGAGGAGTTTACATATGGATACGGTAACATTAGCAAGAGCATTTTTTGGTTCTTCATTAGCATTCCACATTATTTTTGCAACACTTGGCGTCGGACTTTCATTGATGATTTTTATAAGCGAAATACTCTATCACTGGAAGAAAGACTCCGACTATGCCATTATGGCGAAAAGATGGACAAAGGCGTTTGCTATTCTTCTCGGTGTAGCAATTCCAACTGGAACAATTGTTGGTGTGCAAATCTCACTTCTTTGGCCTGGTTTCGCCAAAATTGTTGGGCAAGTTATTTCTGTTCCCTTCCAAATTGAGATTTTCGCCTTCTTTTTGGAGGCTTTATTCATGTCGATTTACGTATATGCAGCTGATAAACTTCCTCCATTTATGAGATTAATCTCGCTATTTTTCGTCATGCTTGGTGCCACGGCATCCGCCGTGCTTATTACATCAGCAAATACATGGATGAATACACCAGCAGGCTTTTCAATGAATCCAGATGGATCTGTTTTTAACGTTGATCCGTGGAAAGCTTTCTTTAATCCAAGTTTTGGCACAAGTGCATTTCATGTCGTTATTACGGCTTATGCAACCGGTGCGGCTGTCATTGCTTCTATTGCTGGATTTAAATTATTGAAGAAAAATTTAAGTACACGTGAAATTGCTTATCATAAAAAAGGGCTGCTATTAGGGCTTGTCGTTACATTTATTACAGGCGCTACGATGTGGCTTTCAGGACATGAATCAGCGATTGCCTTACATAAACACTCACCTGAAAAACTTGCATCTGCTGAAGCTTTATTTGAAACGACATCACACGCACCGCTATCCATTGGCGGAGTTGTGGATCCTAATACACTTGAACTAAACTATGCACTTGAAATTCCAAACATGCTTAGCTTATTAGTGGGACTAGACCCTAGCACTGTCGTAAAAGGACTAAACGAATTCCCACAAGAAACATGGCCACCATTTTATACACATACACTATTCAACTTAATGGTAGGAACTGCTGCGTTTACCTTTGCTGTTGCAACAATTGCACTCTTATATTGGTATTTCGTGTACCGAAAAAAGGGAACAGAACTACCGAAGTGGCTACTTTGGGGGGCTGCCGCATGCGGACCAATTATGATGCTCGGTATTGAATTCGGATGGATTTTCAGTTGTAGCGGTCGTCAACCATGGACAATTTATGGTATGCAACGTACCGTCGATGCATCTACACGCGCTGATTTCGTCGGTCCTTTATTTGTTTTGTTCATCATTTTGTATATTGGACTCGCTATTTTAACAGTCATTGTTCTACGGACATTCTTTAGAAGACATCCATTAAAGAATGATTTACAACACCAAGGAGGCGATTCTCATGTATGAGGAAAGTATTGCAATCATCATCTTATGGGCCCTTATTTTCGTATACAGTATACTAGGGTCCATTGATTTTGGCGCTGGTTTTTGGGGCATGGTATACGCAAAACATCCGACGCTCGCTGCTAAACTTGCGAATCGGTACTTATCACCAACTTGGGAAGTAACAAATACGTTTCTCGTTTTCGTCGTTGTCGCATTTCTCGGCTTCTTTCCGAAAGCGGCCTTTACTCTTGCGACAGTAATGTTCGTACCAGTTATGTTAATTTTAGTGCTCATTGCAGTACGTAGTACATTTATGGTATTTGCTTACTCCTTGCCAAAATACCAATACCTTCTTCGGGTTATTTCAGGTATTACTGGTCTATTAATTCCAGCACTATTAATTACCGTTTTACCCGTTACAGAGGGAGCCTATATTACAATGTCTGAAGGAAAGGAAGTACTCCTATATGGAAAACTTCTTTCTAGCCCAGTTATCTACTGTTATATGCTCTTCGGACTAACTTCTGAACTATTTCTCTCCTCTCTCTTTCTTGCTGATTTTTCGAGAGAACAAAGTTCAGAAGATACGTATAGAATTTATAGAAGAAATGCTATCATCCTTGGTCCTGCAACGCTCGTTACGGCAATTATTGCCCTCGTTGTAATGGATCCAGAAACACATTGGGTTATGCAAGGATTAATAAAGCAATTCCCGTGGTTTACAGTTTCTATTGTTTTATTCGTTATCGGATACTCGTCCCTTTGGTGGACAAACAAAAAGTACAATACACTAGGATACCCTCGCATTGCCGTTTTAGCTGTCGTCGCTCAATATGCATTTGCAAGCTATGCTTACGGGGTCGCGCATTTACCGTATATTATTTATCCTGACGTAACTGTATTTACAAGCTTTACAACGAAAGAAACGTTCTATGCACTGCTCATTCTATACGCAATTGGGATTGCAATTTTATTACCAGGATTTATTTTCTTCTGGAACTTATTCTTGAAGGATCGTACTTTTTTGAAGGAAAAATAATATAGCATTGGAGTCTGTTCCAAAAGGCATTTTGGGATGGGCTCCTTTTGTCGTGTTTTGTCGATAAGTCGATATATTTTAAAAATCGCTGATATATTTTGAGTTGCGCCGATATATTTCAATAATCGCTGATATATTTTGAGTTGCGCCGATATATCTCAATAATCGCTGATATATTTTAACTTGCGCCAATATATCTCAATAATCGCCCATATAAATTTCATTTACTATCTTACTGCCCAATAATTTATAGACTCCTCTCATAATAGTTATTTCACTATTCGTGACACTTGTCCTTTAGCATGAAAAACACATATTCGGTTCATCTCGTTATACGTCTAGTTCTTCTTATTTTTTGCTGAATATACTACCAATATAAACTTGAGACAAGCTACATCTGTTCAAGGGAAAATAGAAAGGTAGGCAAAATATGAGCATTGAAATATGGATTACTATTATTGTATTTTTCTTAACGATGATCGTTATCTTTTGGCGACCTCGCGGCTTAAATGAGGCATGGCCAGCAGCAATCGGAGCTGGTATCATCATAATTACTGGACTTGTATCAAAACCAGACATCATGGATATTATAAGTAAAATTGGCGGTGCTTCCATAACAATATTAGCAACTATTGTTATGGCAGTTATATTAGAAAGCTTCGGCTTCTTCCATTGGTCCGCAGCGAAACTGGCAAATCTAGCGAAAGGTTCTGGACGCCGTCTATACTGGTATATTCAATTATTATGTTTTCTTATGACTCTTTTATTTAATAACGACGGTAGTATTTTAATTACAACTCCCATTTTAATTCTTCTTCTAAAAAACCTTCAATTAAAACCACATCAACAAATTCCTTATTTATTAAGTGGTGCTTTAATCGCTACAGCATCTAGTGCACCAATTGGTGTAAGTAATATCGTAAATTTAATCGCATTAAACATCGTCCATATGACTCTTTATATGCATACCGCTATGATGTTTGTACCTGCAACATTAGGCTTATTATTTATGTCATGGCTCATGTATACAGTTTTGAAGAAAAAACTTCCGAAAAAATTACCTGTTTCTTCATATGATATTGAAGAAATTTTCTTCACGAAAAACTTCCATCCACTAAAAGGAAATAATTCTGTCGATACGAAACAAAAACGGACAAGATTCATGTTAAAAGTATTAGGTTTCGTCTTCCTGATGCGCTGTCTTCTATTCGTTGCATCCTTCTTATCCATCCCAATTGAAATCGTTGCAGTACTTGGTTCACTCGTTCTTCTCATTTGGAGATGGTACTACTTACGAACAAATCCTGTCGACATTTTGAAAAAGACACCGTGGCACATTTTAATTTTCGCCTTCTCTATGTACGTCATTATTTACGGACTACACAACGCAGGATTAACAGCTGCACTTGTACAATGGCTCGAGCCAGTTGTGAATCAGCATCTACTCTATGCTAGCTTTGCAATGGGCGGACTTGTATCCATCCTCTCTAACGTCTTCAATAACCATCCTGCCCTTATGATTGGTACAATCACATTAACAGAAATGGGACTAGATCCAGTCACATTAAAAACTATCTATCTTGCAAACATCATTGGTAGTGACATCGGTTCACTATTACTACCAATTGGTACGCTAGCTTCACTCATTTGGATGTATATTCTGAAACAAAACAAAATTAAAGTAAAATGGAAAGACTATTTAAGTGTATCCCTTATCGTTATCCCGCTCACAACAGTCGTCACACTATTCCTCTTATTCTACTGGGTACATCTCTTCTTCGCCTTATAAACAACAGAAGCCCCATTTGCTACCGTCTTAGCAAATGGGGCTTCTTCTATAATAAAGTTAGGTACTACAGTGTGATCAATTAAGTAAAGAGGTGTAACATGTTATTGATATAAATGACTACCAGCTTCTTTAAATTCTTCTGCTTTCTCTTTCATTCCTTTTTCAATTGCTTCTGTCGTTTCTAAATCATTTTCTTTTGCATACTCACGAATATCATGTGAAATTCTCATACTACAAAACTTCGGTCCACACATTGAACAGAAGTGAGCTGTCTTTGCCCCTTCTGCAGGCAACGTTTCATCATGATATTCCATCGCACGTTCAGGATCTAAAGATAAATTAAATTGATCGCGCCAACGGAATTCGAAGCGTGCTTTTGAAAGTGCATCATCACGCTGATGAGCCGTTTTATGTCCTTTCGCAAGATCAGCCGCATGCGCTGCAATTTTGTACGTAATAACACCCGTGCGTACATCATCTTTGTTTGGCAAACCTAAATGTTCTTTCGGCGTTACATAACAAAGCATCGCTGTTCCAAACCAGCCAATCATCGCAGCTCCAATTGCAGATGTAATATGGTCGTAACCTGGTGCAATATCTGTCGTTAGCGGCCCAAGTGTGTAAAACGGCGCGCCCTGACAAATATCAAGCTCTTTCTCCATATTCTCTTTAATTAAGTGCATCGGTACGTGTCCAGGTCCTTCAATCATAACTTGCACATCATGTTTCCAAGCAATTTTTGTTAATTCACCAAGTGTTTCAAGCTCAGAAAACTGTGCTTCGTCATTGGCATCTGCAATAGACCCTGGGCGTAATCCATCTCCAAGAGAGAACGAAACATCGTACTGCTTCATAATTTCACAAATCTCTTCAAAGTGAGTATATAGGAAGTTTTCTTTATGATGGAATAAACACCACTGCGCCATAATCGAACCACCGCGCGAAACGATACCTGTCGTACGCTTTGCCGTGATTGGAATGTAACGAAGCAATACACCCGCGTGAATCGTAAAGTAATCAACACCTTGCTCCGCCTGCTCAATTAACGTATCACGATATACTTCCCACGTTAAATCTTCTGCAATTCCGTTTACTTTTTCCAGCGCTTGATAGATCGGTACAGTTCCAACTGGTACAGGCGCGTTACGAATAATCCACTCACGCGTCGTATGAATATTTTTACCTGTAGATAAATCCATAATCGTATCTGCACCCCAGCGCGTTGCCCACGTCATCTTCTCTACTTCTTCTGCAATCGAAGAAGATACAGCTGAGTTTCCGATATTGGCGTTTACCTTCACATGGAAATTACGCCCGATGATCATCGGTTCAGCTTCTGGATGATTAATATTCGCTGGTAAAATAGCGCGGCCTTCTGCGATTTCCTTACGAACAAACTCCGGCTCTACCCCTTCACGAATCGCAACGTATTCCATCTCAGACGTAATAATGCCATTACGTGCATAGTGCATTTGCGTAACATTTGCACCTTGCTTTGCTCTAAGTGGCTGGCGATCCATTTGCGGGAAAACAGGTGTATGCTTCGAAGCTACTTTCACACCGTCATCCTCTGGTTTCATTTCACGCCCTTCGTATGCTTCTACATCACCACGCCCCATAATCCAAGAGTGGCGCGGCGTTGGAATTCCTTTTTCCAACTCGACCTTATACGCAGGATCTGTATAAGGACCGCTCGTATCATACACACGGATTGGTGGATTTGGGACACCATTCGTTTCGCTTTGTTCAATCTCACGCATCGGCACTTTCATACCTTCTCGTGGTCCATCCACATATACTTTCTTACTCCCTGGTAAACTCGATTTCAATTCAATTTGCTCAGCTGAAACAGATTGTTTCATAAATTTTGTTGCCCCCCTGTTCGTGACAAGGACGAGATATGGCCAGCGCATGCCAAAATAAAAAGAGCCAGGTCCATAAAAAAATAAGGACCTGGCTCATAAAGACATCATTATGTAAAGCCGTTAACTTCCCTACGCTGGTACGAGCCAGATCAGGTCCAAAGGGTTAAGAAGTTCACGCGCTTCTCTCTCAGCCTACGCATACGTTAGGCACCCCTAGTTTATCACTGATTTAATTTTCAATACTTTCCCATCATACACGATAATCTGAAAAATGAAAAGTTTATTTCTTTTGCTATTTACGGAATCATCCACGTTAAATAATACGCCTGCACATACGTCATAATACCAACAATAATTACGAAGAACAAACTATGCTTCACTGTGAAACGGAACAAATCTGATTCTTTTCCGGCAAGACCAACCGCCGCACAAGCGATCGCAATCGACTGTGGGGAAATCATTTTACCTGTTACACCGCCTGTTGTATTTGCTGCAACGAGAAGCACTTCAGATACGCCGACTTGCTGCGCTGTAATGGCTTGTAAATTTGAGAACAGTGCATTCGCAGACGTATCAGACCCTGTTAGGAATACGCCAATCCAGCCTAAGAATGGTGAGAAGAACGGAAATAGTCCGCCAGTTCCGGCCAATGCTAACGCTAACGTAGAAGATAGACCAGAATAGTTTGCGATAAATGCAAACCCTAGTACGAATCCGATAGATAGAATTGGCATTTTTAATTCGCTTAACGTTTCTTTAAATGTCACTACTGCATCTTTTACATTCATTTTCAAAATAAACATGGAAATGATACAAGCAATTAAAATCGCTGTTCCAGTTGCCGATAATACATCAAACTTCAAAATTGCCTCGTAAGGCGTTGGTTTATTTACAATTGGCTCTGCTTTCATTACTAGATTATGCAGACCTGGAATTTCAAACTTAAATACAAGACTTTCTAAAGCCCCTCCTGGAGCGAATAATGCCTTAAAGAAACTTTGGCTCCAAATGACTACCATAACCGTTAATACGATAAATGGAGACCATGCTTTCACTACTTTTCCAAACGTTAATTTCGGCATCGATGCCGCTGTCGTTGTTACTGCTACTTCACTATTTGCTTGCCCAGATTGATAAATTTCTTTCGGCTGCCAAACTTTTAAGAACAGCGATAAACTAATTAAACTTACAAGTGCCGATGTAATATCCGGAAGTTCCGGCCCTAAAAATGTCGCTGTAATGAACTGCGTAATCGCAAATGAACTACCCGCTACAAGTAACGCAGGCCACGTTTGTCTTATACCTTTAAATCCATCCATTAAAAATACGATAAAGAATGGAACAAATAATGATAGGAACGGTAATTGATGCCCAGCCATTTGTCCAATTTTATGTGGATCAATACCTGTTACTTGTCCAGCAACTGTAATCGGAATTCCCATCGCTCCGAACGCCACTGGTGCAGTATTTGCAATCAAACAAAGACCTGCTGCGTATAAAGGATTTAACCCAAGACCCGCAAGAAGCGCTGCTGTAATCGCTACTGGTGCCCCAAATCCTGCCGCTCCTTCTAAAAATGCTCCAAATGAAAATCCAATTAAAATAACGAGTAGACGATGATCGTTCGTAATCGATAATACCGATGCACGAATCACATCAAATTGACCTGTTTTCACAGAAATTTTATATAAAAATACGGACATAATGATAATCCAAGCAATTGGCCATAACCCATACAAAAAACCGTACCCGGTTGCTGCCATTGCCATCGTGAACGGCATTTTATAAGCGAATAACGCTACTAAAACTGTAAGTACAACTGTAATAAATCCTGCCACATACCCCTTCATGCGGAAAACTGCTAAAGCTAAGAAAAAAAAGATAATCGGAATAAGTGCGACCGCTGCCGAAATCCAAATGTTTCCGAATGGATCATAAACTTGTGTCCATGTGTTCATTGTTCTCTCCCCCTAAAGAATCCCCTTTTAAATAGAATAACCTCATCAATAGACTATCAGGTCATCATACCTTTAAGCCTAAAATAAAAAAACGTTTAAGAAAACGTTTTCAACAACTTTCATTTATACTGTACCATAACAATTTCTATTAAAAAAGATTTTTTTGAAAATTTTATTATTTAACAGAAAATCTTACAAAATCGTCACGTTCTTGTAATGTTCATCGATAGGAAGTTTGCCAAAATTATTGCATAATAATAGTATAACAACAGAAATTATTCATGAGGTGATATATATGAACGGAAATAAAATATTAGCTGCGTTATCATACTTTAGTGTACTATTTGCCCCTATCTTATTCCCTATTATCGTTTGGATTGTGGGAGACGCTGAAACAAAACCACATGCAAAACGTGCTCTATGGACACACATCATTCCAAGTATCGCTACATTCATTGGCGTAACTATTCTAGGAATTATGGGCCTTGGATCTGATCAACCAGATGTAACACTTGGAATTGGATCAATGATTGTCTTAGCTATTTGCGGAATCATCAGCTTATACTACTTCATCTGGAACATTGTAAAAGGAATTAAAGTGCTGAAAGCTTAATTTTAAACAAATGTTTGTTTAAAAAGGGCCCCTTGCAATTTGCAAGGGGCCCTTTTTCCTAATTCGTTCACTTTATCTTCTGCGTTTCTTCTTTTTTCTCATCATTTTCTTTCGGCGCGTATTCACTTTATCCGCTATAATGTGGAGCGTACTTGCCACAACAATTCCCATTAAGAACGTTACAATTTCAACCTCATGCTTCTTCGCAATTTCTATTAAATTACCATCCAGTGCGATTACATTTAATAGTAATAAAAATGGAGAAAAGACGATTAACATGTACGCAATACGAATTACATCACCAAGTATAATCGTATGTGTAAAGAAAGATCGATGCGGCATTACTTTCTTATAAGGATACCAAAATATACGTAAGAAACCCCATTTGTTATAAGCATTACTGTACGTATCTAAATCTGGTGTTAAAAATGAAGTACCTACTAAAAAACCAATCGCAAAAGTTAATAAAAAATCAAAATTTGTTAATCCATACGAAAAGAGCAAAAACAAAACAACCGGAAGGGATATTAAGTTTATTTTCGTATGCGTTCTTCCTGATGGCATAATGCACTTCCTCGCTTACGTTCGTCCTGTCACCTTATGACAGGTTTCACCTATTGACCTAATTTCTGATCGATAAATGTTGTGTCTATATCCGAACCAAACCATTCTGCCAACTTCACTCGTGCCTTATCTTTCACATCTTCATTGACGTATAACGACACCTGTATTAGTGCGGCCGTTAACGCCCCCAAATCATCCGTATAGCCAATTCCAGCAATGAAATCTGGAATCGCATCAATCGGTGCAATAAAATAAGCAAGTGCTCCAATTACAATAATTTTCACTCGTTTTGGAACATCGGGTCTTTGCAAAACGTAAAACAGTAATAAACTTGCATAAATGACCGATTGCCCTGCTTGCTTTGCAACATGTTTTACTTTCTTCCAAAACGCTTCAACTGAAAATTTTTGTTTCATGTAAAAAGCCCCCCTATTTTTAAAAAGAAATAAGCTACAATATGTTATCAGTAAAAGTTCATGGAAATTACACAAAACCTATCAATGAACTTTTATTGTAACAAACAAACCAAAAAAGAACAAGTGTTCGTTAATTTTCACACTATTTCCTTCATATAATAGATTTCTAGATAACCCTTACCCATATTCATTTCTTATTTCTCAACAAAGAAAATTTTCACTTCCACTTAACATTCTGCTCTACCTTTGTTATATTTTCTAGTTGACGGACATATAAACGAATGTTAAAGTTTTCTCTGGTAGTGACAAATCTTATACAAAAAATGTAAAATGTTATAGTGTTTCTCAGAAATGAATTTTGTTGTATAATACAGAAATGACGTTATGCTTATGAGCAACAAAAGAAACCAAAAGGGTATGCATAGTTATAGTCGTATATGGGTGAATATAGAACCTTTAATTATGGCCAAGAAAACTATGTATTTTTTATTTTAGCATTTTTCGCTCCAAAATCGACCAAGCCTGATAGAGAAAGGGTGGAAATGAATGAAAGAAACCTTGAAATCACAATTTCAAAATGTGCGTTTCACTGTATTCGTAGCTTTAGCCTTATGGCTGAAAACTTACCTTATTACACGCACAAGCTTTGATTTAAAACTTGAATCTTTCATGCAAGAATTCATTTTATTCCTTAGCCCATTAGCAGCATCATTACTGCTTGTTGGTCTTGCATTATTTGCAAAAGGGAAAAAACGTAACTATATAGCACTTGGAATTAATTTTGTCTTAACAATCGTTCTTGTTGGTAACGTAATGTTCTACGGATTCTACAATGACTTCGTTACATTACCGGTGCTAGGACAAACATCTAACTTCGGAAGTTTAGGTTCTAGTGTGAAAGAATTATTTAACTACAAAATTATTCTTGCATTTGCAGACATTATCGTTTTCTTCGTTCTATTAAAGAAAATGAAGAACTTTGCACCTACAGAGCGTGTAGCACGCCCGATGCGTTCTCTATACTTCGTATCAACAGTTGCTATTTTCTTCGCAAACTTAGGACTTGCAGAAGCTGAACGCCCAGAACTATTAACACGTTCATTCGACCGCGTTATGCTTGTTAAAAACTTAGGATTATATGTACATCAAGTATACGATCTTGGCTTACAAGCAAAATCAAGTTCACAAAAAGCGTTCGCTGACGGTAGTAAATTACAAGAAACAGAAAACTACGTAAAAACAACACAAAGTAAACCAGATCCAAATATGTTCGGTACTGCAAAAGGGAAAAACGTAATTGTTGTCTCTCTTGAGTCATTACAAACATTCTTAATTGGTGCAACAGTTAATGGACAAGAAGTTACACCATTCTTAAACCAATTTACGAAAGAAAGTTATTACTTTGATAACTTCTTCCATCAAACTGGTCAAGGTAAAACATCTGATGCTGAATTCCTAGTAGATACTTCGTTATATCCACTAGACCGCGGTGCTGTATTCTTCACACACGGTAACAATGAATATACAGCAACTCCAGAAATTTTACGTCAGCAAGGGTATCACACGTCGGTATTCCACGCAAACAACGCAACATTCTGGAACCGTAACATTATGTATCCAGCACTTGGTTATGATCGTTACTACAACGAGCTTGACTACAAGATTACGCCAGAAACAAAATTAAACTGGGGATTAAAAGATATCGAGTACTTCGATCAATCTATTGATATGCTAAAACAAGTGAAGCAACCATTCTATACTCGCTTCCTTACTTTAACGAATCATTACCCATTCACTTACGATGACAGTACAAAATTAATCGATGAATACAATTCTGGTGATGGAGTATTTGACCGTTACATGGTAACTGCTCGTTACTTAGACGAAGCAATGAAACACTTTATTGAGCGTCTAAAAGCAGAAGGTATTTACGACAACTCAGTAATCGTATTCTACGGTGACCACTACGGTATTTCTGAAAACCATAACCGTGCAATGGCACAGTTCTTAGGAAAAGAAGAAATCACTGCATTTGACCATATGAACTTACAAAAAACACCGATGTTTATTCACGTTCCAGGTCAAAAAGAAGGTAAAACAATTTCGAAACCAACTGGTGAAATTGACATTAAACCAACTATTCTAAACTTACTTGGTGTAGATTCTACAAATGACGTTCGATTCGGTCATGATGTATTCTCACCTGATAATAAAGGATTCGTTGTTCTTCGTGACGGTAGCTTCGTTACAGATAAATACATGTACACAAACAGTACATTCTATGACCGTGCTACTGGCGAAGTTGTACAATTACCGAAAGAAGAATCCCAGCCACTAATTGATCGTGCCCAAAATGAATTGAACATGTCTGATAAAATCATTGAAGGTGACTTACTTCGCTTCTCTGAAAGTAATAAGATCAAAACTGGTGAAGTAAAAACAGTTATTAAAGAAGAAAAGAAGAGCGCTGAGTAATCTCAGCCTCTTTTTTATTTTCTTCCATACAACTACTTATATTCATTAACTTTAAAATTACATAACCTTTACCAAAAATTCACATAGTGTTAATGAAGAATCTCTATAATAAAATATGTAAACGAGTTTCTACATATTTCTTATCTCTCATCTTTCGTAAGATCCCTTAAAGAAATGTGTAAATCTTTTGTTTCTACTTTCTTATAATTGTCTTTCAACTTGTTTTGTTTCCATACACAAAGCATTCAACGAGACAATGTCCCTATGAAAGATAGCTACCCTCCTTGTGCAGCATTCCATAAGAATGTTGCTTTTTTTTATTTAAAAGCAGGATTCTCATTTCTTATTTTCGAATTTGTATATACAAAATGCTGTAAAGTGAAACTTTAATCAGCCCTCATCAATCGGGCATTTACGGGCAGTGATTCGCCCACTTCACTTCTTTGCTCTACCCGAATTTGTAAGTAGGGGCTTTACTGCCGTTAATGCGGAGTAGATCATCCTTATTTCTCTATGATTTACAAATACATATATGGTCATATGTAGAGAATTGCTCACATAAAAATTACTATAGTGATTTTTATCTCGCATGAATGAAAGTTTCACGTTACTTACGTACTTACGAAAGGATGGGACGGAAATTGGCATACGAAAAATTTGTACTTTGGAATGATGAAGTTATTGATACAACAAAACAACAAACGTACATAGAACTTGAAGAGAGAGGTTCGCAGTTCGGAGATGGTGTCTATGAGGTTATTCGCCTATATAAAGGGAACTTTCATTTATTAGATCCGCACATAACGAGATTATATCGATCCATGGAAGAAGTAGAATTATCGCTCCCTTTCTCAAAAGCTGAGCTCATCACTTTACTTTACAAATTAATTGAACGAAACCATTTCCACGAAGATGGCACCATTTATTTGCAAGTATCTCGTGGTGTACAAGCTCGCACACATGTATTTTCATATGACAACCCTCCGACAATTTATGCCTATATTACAAAAAAAGAACGACCAGCTTTATGGATTGAATATGGTATACGCGCTATATCAGAACCCGATACTCGATGGCTACGCTGTGACATTAAATCATTAAATTTATTACCAAACGTACTAGCTGCTACGAAAGCTGAACGGAAAGGCTGTAAAGAGGCACTTCTCGTAAGGAACGGTATTGTAACGGAAGGAAGCCATTCCAACTTCTTTTTAATTAAAAACGGAACGCTTTACACACATCCAGCCAATCACCTTATTTTAAATGGCATTATTCGTCAATATGTCCTTTCTTTAGCGAATACTCTTCACATTCCTGTGCAGGAAGAACTTTTCAGCGTTCGTGACGTTTATCAAGCAGATGAATGCTTTTTTACAGGCACAACGATTGAAATTTTACCAATGACCCACCTTGATGGGACCGCGATTCAAGATGGGCAAGTTGGGCCTATCACCAAAAAACTGCAAAAATCTTTTAATCAAATCTTATTACAATCCAATATGGCATCTTCTTAAACACGAATAATTTCTGTCCTTTCATATTCAATATATGCATTTAAATGGAAATCAAGGTGTAATTTTATGCCTTGATTTTTTTCTTGTAATCTTTTTGTCATATTCAGATTCCTATATAAGTCTTGACAGTAATCGACATGCTCTTTAGAATTTTTAACAGTTGGTAAATATTTCTTCACTACATTACAGACAGAAAGGAATCGACAAATTATGAAAAAGTATCTTGCCGGTCTTGCGGCAGTGTCTGTAGCAGGAGGAGCAGCACCTACACTTGATAGTGTTCAAGCTGCACCTGAACAAAATACACAAAAAGCTGCTACAACTGTCCAAGCTTCTGCATCAAACAGCTCATCTTATAAGGTAAACGCGAGCGTATTACATGTTCGTGCGGGATCAAGCACTTCTCACGACATCATCTCACGCGTTTATAACGGTCAATCACTAAACGTGATTGGCGAAGAAAACGGTTGGTTCAAAATTAACATTAATGGACAAACAGGCTTTGTTAGTGGCGAATTTGTATCAAAAAGTGGCGCAGCAAACAACAATGTAAGTACAGGTGGAAACAATAAAGTTACCGCTGATGTATTACGTGTACGTACAGCTCCTAACACATCTAGTTCTGTTTCTGGGCGTGTATATGAAGGACAAACATTAAACGTAATTGGACAAGAAAATGGTTGGGTGAAAATTAACCATAATGGACAAGTAGGTTATGTAAGTGGCGAATTCGTATCTGGCGTTTCTTCTAATACAGGTTCTTCAAACAACAATACGAATAATAACAACCAAGAAGTAAAACCAGCAAGCGGAAACTATACAGTAAATGTATCTTCCCTTCGCGTTCGTACAGGTCCTAGCACTTCTCACACAACTGTAGGTTCTGTGACAAAAGGACAAGTAGTACAAGTTGTTGGAGAAGTTCAAGATTGGTTCAAAATCAATTACGCAGGACAAACTGCTTATGTAAGCAAAGACTATGTAACAAAAGGCGGTTCTAACGAAAACGTTACAGAAGGCAACAAACAAGAGCAAAACAATAATAATGGAACTATTCAAACTGGCGGTTCTTACGTAGTTAACGCTACGTCTTTACGTGTTCGTACAGGCCCTGCCGCTTACCATAGTGTAATTGGTGGCGTTTTAAACGGTACAACATTAAACGTAGTTGGATCTGAAAACGGTTGGTTTAAAGTAAATTACCAAGGAAAAACAGGCTTTGTTAGTAGCGAATTTGTAAAATTCGTTAAAGGTGGCACTACTACTCCTGAGCAACCAAAACAACCTGAAAAACCTAACCAAGGTGCGATTGGCGACTACTACATTAATGCTTCTGCACTAAATGTACGTAGCGGCGAAGGTACAAATTATAGAATCATAGGCGCACTTCCACAAGGACAGAAGGTTCAAGTAATCTCTGAAAACTCTGGATGGAGCAAAATTAACTACAACGGTCAAACTGGTTATATCGGAACACGTTACCTATCTAAAACACCAGTTGGAGGCGCAGTAGATAATAAGCCTAACAATAACCAAAATAACAATCAAAACAATAGCAACAATAATAATACAGGCAACAATAGCGGCGACAGTTCTTCCGTACTTGCATATGCAAAATCAATGCAAGGTGTACCGTACGTTTGGGGCGGAACTTCTGCTAACGGCGTAGACTGCAGTGGCTACATCTACCACGTATTTAAGAAATTTGGTCATAACATTAGCCGCCAAAGTGTTGCAGGATATTGGAGTAGCCTACCACAAACTTCAAGTCCACAACCTGGTGACTTAATTTATTTCCAAAACACTTATAAATCTGGTCCTTCTCACATGGGTATTTACCTTGGGGGCGGATCATTTATCCAAGCTGGAGATAAAGGTGTAGCAATCGCTTCATTAAGTAACTCTTATTGGAAGAGCCACTTCTTAGGATACACGAAAGCACCTTAATTAATAGTTTCAAAGCCTTCTAGTTTACTAGAAGGCTTTTTTGTACGATTTCAACACATTACTCCCTTTCCTCTAGCTTCCCTCTATAAAAATAATGTATCCATTCTTCCATTTCATACACTTTATTCTGCAAAAACAATGCATAACGTTATCATAATGTATATATTTCCATAAAAAACATAACCTATTTCATGTCTATTTATTTTATATGTGTTTTTTTGAAGAATTTTCTTTTTATTTAAACTTTTCATTAGACGTTTGACCTCCGATGTCCATTATGATAAGTTACTTAAGATGTTATATTCGTAAACGTATAGACAACTGGTTTATACACTGTTTTTACTATGAGGAAGGAGCATACACTGCATGAATCTTTTATGGGGAATTGGCGGCGTGATTGGAGTATTAGCAATTGCTTTTCTACTATCTTCCAACCGCAAAGCTATTAATTGGCGCACAATTTTAATCGCGCTAGCATTACAAATGTCATTTTCATTTATCGTATTACGATGGGATGCTGGTAAAGCAGGTTTAAAACACGCTGCTGACGGTGTTCAAGGATTAATTAATTTTTCTTACGAGGGAATTAAGTTCGTTACTGGGGATTTAGTCAACGCAAAAGGACCTTGGGGATTTGTATTCTTTATTCAAGCACTACTTCCAATCGTATTTATTAGTTCATTAGTAGCAATCTTATATTATTTCGGTATTATGCAGAAATTTGTTAGCATCGTTGGTGGTGCATTAAGTAAACTTCTTGGAACTTCTAAAGCAGAAAGCTTAAACTCAGTAACGACTGTATTTTTAGGACAAACTGAAGCTCCAATCTTAATTAAACCTTACTTAGCACGCTTAACAAATAGTGAATTCTTCACTATTATGGTAAGCGGTATGACAGCTGTTGCTGGATCCGTTCTTGTCGGTTATGCAGCAATGGGTATTCCGTTAGAGCACTTATTAGCAGCTGCAATTATGGCGGCTCCATCGAGCTTATTAATTGCGAAACTAATCATGCCAGAGACAGAAAAAGTAGATAATAACGTTGAACTTTCTACAGAACGTGAAGACGCAAATGTTATTGATGCAGCTGCACGCGGCGCATCTGAAGGTATGCAACTTGTTATTAACGTAGCAGCAATGTTAATGGCTTTCATCGCATTAATCGCTTTATTAAATGGATTATTAGGATGGGTTGGTTCTCTGTTCGATATTAAACTTAGTCTTGATTTAATCTTTGGTTACTTATTATCACCATTCGCAATCTTAATCGGGGTTTCTCCTGGTGAAGCGATACAAGCAGCAAGCTTTATCGGTCAAAAACTTGCAATCAACGAATTCGTTGCATACGCAAACTTAGGACCACACATGGCAGAGTTCTCTGACAAAACAAATCTAATTTTAACATTTGCAATCTGTGGATTTGCAAACTTCTCTTCTATCGCAATTCAATTAGGTGTAACAGGAACGTTAGCTCCTACTCGCCGTAAACAAATTGCACAATTAGGGATTAAAGCAGTTATCGCTGGTACATTAGCGAACTTCTTAAACGCAGCAGTTGCAGGTATGATGTTCCTATAAACTTATATAGAGTCTTCTCTTTCTACAAGAGGAGACTTTTTTCATGCAATCCAAACGTCTTTTATGTATCTATTAATCAATTTATCCTAAATATAGGCACATTATGATACAATAATGTTTAAGTCTTTTTATTTTTCTTATGAAAATAGAGATACTACTTGTTGTTACCCTTCAAAAGAGTTTAACGACATGGTCAATTTCTTAATAATTGCGCATACTACAAGTATCTATTGATGAAATAGCTTTAAGGAGGAAAGTTTTGTGAAAGATAAGTTCTATAAAATCCTCTCTATGTGGATTTTACAAATTGTATTTTATTTTACTACTGTACATGTGACGAAATATGAGCATGCTCTCATTTTTACACTAATATACGTAATCGTAAATGTACTATTCTTATTTTTAGCTGACAAAACAGCATTTATTTTCTTCATACTAGGAACCATTATTTCCGTATTTTATTTGTTCTATCAAGCATGGCTTCACTTATGGAGTACATCAGATCAATGGCAATATATGATTACCCACTTCCTGATGGCAGCTAACTTCTTCATTGTATATATAACAACTCACCTATTGAAAAAAGTGATTCATGAAAATAAAGCTTTAACTGAGCGTGTGAGAACATTGGAACAATATATTGGAGAATCCAAATTACTAACAAGACAAGAATTCGAGAGACGCCAAGCGTTATTAACGACTGCAATGAATCGTCGTAATGAAACAGGCATTATTGTTTACTTTGATTTCACTTCCTTTAGTAAATATACAAAGGAAAGTGTTATGGACCGTGTAGCTTCTTTATTAGTTGAAACGGTAAGGAATGATTTTGACCTTGCTGCTGAATATGATAATAATACGCTAGTTATTTTATTACAAAACACAAATGAAGCTGGTGCTGACATTGTAATGAACCGCCTAAAACCAAAAATGGAGCAATGGCTTGCTGCTGAAGCAATCAAAGATATAAAAATTTCACGCGAGCAAATTGGAAACAAAGGACAGACACTGTTATGATGACTCTCGTTATACTTCTTTTATTCCTTCTGTTTTGCGTACTCGTTTTTTGGATTAGTATCACATTTTCAATTAAATATGTACTTATTTTTACGGCCTTTCTATTCTCTGGCTTACTCGTTTACTACTCTTTCTTAACAATCGCGGGCTTAATTCACCGAAATAGTAAACGAAAATATCGTACGCTAGAACATTATCCGAGCGTCGATATTTTCATACCTGCCCATAATGAAGGCGTCGTTATTAAAGATACTTTAGAGGCGATGGCAAAGATTGAATATCCAGGAAAGCTAACTATTTATTTATTAAATGATAACTCTCAAGATGAAACACCTGAAATCGGAGATGATTTCGACAAAGCTTATGCTCATATTCGTCATATTCGTGTTCCTCCCGGTGAACCGAAGGGTAAATCACGTGTACTAAACTATGGGCTTAGTATTTCAGATGGTGAGTACTTCTGTGTTTACGATGCAGATAACCAACCTGAACCACACGCACTGCGAATGCTTGTAGAACACGCTGAAACAACTGAAGATGCTGTTGGAGCTGTTGGACACGTTCGTACAGTAAACGAAAAAAGAAACTGGTTAACGCGAATGATTTCGCTAGAATTCCAAATCTTCCAGCTCCTTATGCAATCTGGACGCTGGTTACTATTCCAAACGGGCTCGCTGACAGGAACAAACATGCTTCTTCGTCGCTCCGCACTAGAAGAGCTTGGTGGCTATGACCCTTACGCAATTGCAGAAGATGCTGAATTAACATTACGAATTACACAAAAAGGTTATCTCTTACCAATCGTCCCAGAATCAGTTACTTGGGAACAAGAACCAGAGCATTTAAAAATTCTTATTAAACAACGTACACGTTGGCTCCAGGGAAATTTATATATTTTAGAAAAAATGTTCTCATCATTAAGTTTCTTTAAAGGAAAGCTGCTTGTTCATTCCTTACAACAAGTTCTAGTGTATGTTGTATTTTGGCTATTCCTAATCATTTCGAACGTTTGGTTTGTAATTGGGCTACTCGGGATATTCCAAATTCAATATAGCATTCCGCTACTATTTATGTGGTATGTCGCATATATTACATATGTTTCTCAATTATTTAGTGCCCAGAGTGTCGAACGAACCTTTACACCGACTAATATTTTTATTAGCGTTATTATGTACTTTACGTACGCACAGCTCTTTACGTACTTATTTATTCGTAGCTTAATCTTATACTTACGTGCAAAGAGCAAGAAACAAGTCATTGGCTGGGATAAAACAGTTCGATTCAAAAAAGATAAATAATAAAAATAAGCACAGAGCGCCGTATGCTCTGTGCTTATTTATTGCCGTATAAATTATATATCAGACAATACCCCTTAGCTGAAAGTAATTTCACGTCCATCCCCCAACGAACGATCGACCTTCATTTATATACGAAAAAGTGATTGCTATTTTTGTAGAACCAATTGCTTCTCTTGCTGTTCTTTGCGCGTTTCAGTCTTAGGTTCCGTGCTTTCTTGGACACTACGATGTGCCACACGTTTCAAACAAATATGCTTCCACTTTCTTTCGTAACGTTTCATTATTCTAGATGTCCCCCTTGAATGCGCTTTAAAACTATTTGAAATCGCTTACAGGAAATAATATAGCACATATATATAAACGTGACAACACATTTCCGACAATTTTTTGTCAAAAATATGAATAGAATTCGCAAGAGATCGAATATTGTCGAAACCTATCGTTTTTTCTTCGTATAAAAGGCATACTACTTATATGGTAAAGTATTTTATTTCCCCTACCCGCATTTCAAATTCCTTCTATATAAAGTGAAACTTTCATTAGCCATCACCAATCGGGCTTTTATAAGCAGCTCGATTTATTTGCGTTTGCTGAATTTTGAGGTGGGGTTCTTACTGCTCAGCAAATAGAGGGATAAAAAAAGAGCTGATATGAAATCAGCTCTTTTCCTTCTATTATTAATGACGCTTCATACGTCCTTCTTTTTGTAACTCTTTAAATAATGCTGCCATCATAAAGAAAATAACAAAGACGAACGGGAATGCTGCAATGATAGCTGCCGTTTGTAATGCTTCTAATCCGCCAATATATAATAGCGTAGAAGCTATCGCGGCTAGAACGATACCCCAAATCATTTTAATACGATTTGGTGGGTTTAAACTACCATGTGTCGTTAACATCCCTAAAACGAATGTTGCAGAGTCTGCAGATGTAATAAAGAATGTTGCAATAAGTAAAATACCTAAAACTGATAAAGCTGATCCAAAGCTGCCCATCTGATCGAACATAGCGAATAATCCTACTTCTGTTCCCATCTCTTTCACTTTTTCGAAGATATGTGCATCACCAAACAGCTCCATATGAATACCTGTTCCGCCGAAAACGGAGAACCACAGTGCACCAATTACGGTCGGTACGAGTAACACACCGATAACAAACTCACGAATTGTACGGCCTCGTGAAACACGAGCAATAAACGTACCTACGAATGGTGACCATGCAATCCACCATGCCCAATAGAAAATTGTCCACGATTGAATCCATTGGTTTCCACCTTCGTCTAATGGACTTAAACGGAAGCTCATGCTTGGTAATTCCTGAATATAAGAACCGATTGTTGAAGTGAAGTAATTCATAATAAAGTTTGTTGGACCCGCAAATAATACAATGATCATAAGTGCAAACGCAAAAATAATATTCGTATTACTTAAATATTTAATTCCCTTATCAAGACCTGTTTGTGCAGATAACATGAAAAGAACCGTTACGATTGCAATAATAACTAACTGTGTCGTTAATGAGTTCGGGATAGATGTTAAATAACTAACACCACCCGCAATTTGTTTTGCACCGAGACCTAATGACGTTGCAACACCAAACACAGTTGCAAAAACAGCTAACACATCAAATGAATGAGCAATACGCCCGTGTTCCCCGCCCTTAAATAACGGACCTACTGTCGCACTAATCGTACTTGCTTTTCCTTTTCTAAAGGTAAAGTAAGCAATACATAACGCTACAAACGCATATAGTCCCCAAGGATGTAATCCCCAATGGAAAAATGAAAAACGCAGTGCAAGACGCGCACTTTCCTCAGTTGCACCTTCTCCAAACGGAGGTGCGTATAAATGGTTTAATGGTTCAGCAACGCCCCAGAAAACTAAGCCGATACCCATACCAGCACTAAATAGCATAGCAAACCATGTCATATAACTATAATCAGGTTCGTCATCATCTTTACCTAGACGAATAGAACCGTATTTCGAAACAATTAAAAAGATAGACACACCTAAAATAATAGAAACGGAAATAATATAAAACCAGCCGAACTTACTAACTAATGCAGTTTGAATTGCGGTTGTTACATTTCCTAAACTACCTTTTCCAATAATAGATTCGGGAATAATCCCCCAAATTGTAAATGCAATACATAATGTTAATGAAACGATGAATGTTTTTGTCAGTTTCCTCATCAAATCCCCCTTCGTAGGTTTCGCTTTTGTAAATAACATAAATTCCGATATGTAAAATCGGATAGAAAACTATAATTTTGCGGTGATTTTCTTACTTTCACCTTCACCAATTCGAATTCTTATGGACAGCCTTACCTTTCGTATAACCTTTTCACTCTGCAAGAGCTACAAGTTAGAAATACTGCTGTCAAATTGTGTGAGAAAAACGCGGATAGGAATGTATTTTCCTAAAAAAGGATGTGTTACATATGTAAAAAAGGGCAAATTTCTTCCTTGCAACCCTTTCGTTTTGTAACAATTATGCGGTTTTTTTGCTAGTATATAGCACGTGTTTATAGCTTCACAAACATAATGTTTATGTTTATATAACTATATTACCCATAAAACGGTAAAATACTCAAGGAATGTAACCGTTTAGTAAACATCATGTAACATTACTGTAATATTTTTATTTACGTCGAAAAAAACATGTTGTATTAAATATTTTGAATATAACTAGAAACCTATGAGTCATATAGAATGAAAAACGCTTTCCTATATTTTTTGTTATATTACAGGATATTAACGACTTATTACGAATGGTTTGTAATTGTGTGTTTTCCCCAAATCCGAAAAAATCTGTTGCTATAATGAGGACACGAAAACAAACGCAATGGAGGCTATCATGAAAAAATTAATTGGTATAGCAACAGCAGCAGTTTTTGGTCTTGGGATTTTCACATCATCTGCTAATGCAGAAACTGTTGTAACAACAGACGTACTAAACGTACGCGAAAACCCTACTACGGAATCAAAAGTTGTCGGTAAATTACTAAACGGTAATAAAATAGATGTACAAAATACAGAGAACGGATGGTCAAAAGTTACTTTAAACGGTAAAGACGCATTCGTAAGTGCAGAGTTCACAAAAAGCATCTACTACGTAACAGCTAACGTATTAAACGTACGTGCTGAAGCGAACACAAACTCAGAGGTTCTTGGAAAGTTGAAGAAAGACGATGTAATCGAAACAACGAACCAAGTACAAAATGATTGGTTACAATTTGAATATAACGGGAAAACAGCTTATGTTCATGTTCCTTTCTTAACAGGTACAGCACCTGTAATTGAGAAACAAGAAACAACTGCTCCTGCTAAAGCTGAAGCACCAGCTAAGGCTCAAGCACCTATAGCACAAGCAAAACCAGCTGCTAAGCCTGCTGTAAAAGCTGCTGAAACTAACACACCTTCTGGTGGTCGTGAGTTAACAGTTGTAGCTACAGCATATACAGCTCACCCGAGCGAAAACGGTGGCACATATGGCGGCCGTGTATTAACTGCAATGGGTCATGATTTAACTGCGAATCCAAACATGAAAATGATCGCTGTTGACCCGAAAGTAATCCCATTAGGATCTAAAGTATGGGTAGAAGGTTACGGAGAAGCTATCGCTGGAGATACTGGTGGTGCAATTAAAGGTAACCGTATCGATATCTTACTTGGATCAGATAGCGCTGCTCAAAAATGGGGACGCAAAACTGTTAAAGTGAAAATTTTAAAATAACCAATGACTGCTAAATTACAAGCCGGTTCTCTTTATTGAGAGCTGGCTTTTATTTATTTATAATACATATAAGGAGGCTATGCCCATGAATGTACAAGCAAAAGTAGACTGGATTGGTACGCCAAAACCGTACATATATAAAGATGAAGTAACATATAACGCTACTTCTATTGATTTCTCACTCGCTGGCGATGATAACCGCTATAAGTTAATTGTGCTCAAGTCTGAAAACAATACACATTACAAAATTGTGCAATATGGAGTAAAACCAGGCTCTCAAAAGCCATTTCCTATCGATATTCCATTTGAACAAAACATGTTACCAATTATAGAGCAGATATTACATGATCCATATGTACAAGAAATATTAAAGGAAACACACTCATAATTGTAAAAAAATATATCAACGATTTTTCAATTATATCTATCATAACTTACGATATATCAACGGTTCGACACGAAATATCGATTTAGCTACAAAAAAGAAGCTGTTCAAATATTGAACAGCTTCTCTCATATTAACGAGTTGGACCAGATACATCTTCTGATTTCAACGTATTATTTGCACCAAGAGAATGATACAACATCTTTCCATTTCCATTCACAGTTACAATATGTTCGTTATTAAAACTTTTGAACTTCACAGATCCATCACCGTAACGAATATGATACTCTTCATATGTCGTTACTTTATATTTCGTATCACTTTGACGCTCTACATTACGAACTTCCATCGTTAATAAGTCTTCTGTAATTCCTTTTTTGTGTAAATACTGTATATAATCACGGTCTTCCTTATACGATTTCCCGCTCTTATCATAATTCTTTTCAATTAAACTAAAATCATTTAATGAAATTGCACGTACGTTATCATAAATATGATTTCTTACAAATTCGCCCACCGCTGAACTTGATGTTTCTTTCGGGAATTTTAAGTAATACGTGCTTTGGTCTCCAATTTTAACACTTTCAGATTTCATCACACCAAAATCAGTAGTTTTCTCTAAATGTACTTCTACTGTTTCATCTGTGGATACAGGGCCAAGCTTATAACTTCCATAATTTAATTTTCCACGTTTTTTCCCGTTCACAAATACAGTTGCATCACTTTCATCAGAAGAAATGCTTACATACTTACCTTCAAGCGATAAATCCACTTTCACCTTCTCGCTCTGTTCATCCGCTAAATCTACTTCTTTCTCTGTTTCTAATTCAGTCAGTTCTGTCTTCGCCGTTGCCTTTACAACATATGTACCTGGGAAGTATGGCCCCAACTCTTTCGAAGTTTTATCACTAGAAAGCTCTGTTTCTTTTTTGTCATTCACATATATCTCTGCATTTTTTGCAGTTGTACTAATGCTCATATAATAAGATTTCATGCTAAACTTATACTTTGGATATAAGAACCACTCTTTTCCCTCTTCTACTATTTCCCCGTCCTTAAATGAAGATTTATCTTTAGTTAACTTTTGATCTACTGTCTCTTTCTGTAAATAAGACAGTAATTGTTTGTTGTAAGAAGGATTCTCTTTTAAATAACGCATGTACGCTTTAATATCCTCTGTCTTAATCTTTAAGCTTGAATCATTCGCTTTTACAAACTCATCAATTGCATTAATATCTTTCTTTTGGAATGCTTCAATCATTACATTTACTTGCTTTTCTTTTGAAAACTTATATGCTCCAAATTTATATGCCCCAAATAATAATGCAGCAATAACAGCAAAACCAATGATCAAAAATAAATTTTTCTTACTTTTCACTGGTTTTGTCTCGCTTTGTAATTCTGTATATGAAGCAGCAGTGTTATCAACGATTACTTCTACTTTACTCCCACACTCAGGACAAAAGTTCAAATAGTCTGCAACATTCTTTTTACATGTTCCACAAAACTTCAACGTGCTCTCCTCCTATTTTTTAGCTAATTTCATTCCAGCAAATGCCGCTACATATGTCACAATCAAGCTAAACAAAGTTAAATATATAAATGAATTTTGCATAGATAATACCGTTCCACTTGTTCCAAATAAACCTGTTACCGTTCCTGAAACATTAATTTGGAACTTAGAAATCATATTCATTACAATCATCATAATTGTGTAAGAACCACTACATACCGCTAATGTAATATATATATTGGCAGTCGGTAATTTAGCTAACTTTCTTCCCGCTCTAAACATAAAGAACAATGGAATAATAAGCAGTAATAAACCATAATGGAATACATTATTCACTTTATCAAATTCTGCAAGGCTTTCCTCATTTGCTCCTTTTGAAATCAATATCTCCCTAAGCTCTACGCCATTTACAGAGACGCCTGATATAAATGAAAACGATAGCGTGCTCTCATATGTATTTGATTTCTTACCAATTCTAGTGAATTCTTTACTAAGTGCTGGACTTGATACTTCTAACGGCGCAAAATGAGCCATACTCCATAATTGAGGTGTTAACTCTAATGCTAATAATGTACTTTCAGATTTTAAAGTTGTTATTTCTTTTAATGGTTCAATACCGTCTTCCTTACTTACTAACGCCATAATACAAACCGCTACCGCTGTTACTAAAAGTCCTTTTATCATAGCTGAAACACCGTAATACACAGACGCTCCATATGGCATTAACTCTTGAAATGCTACTGCCATATTGTTTTTGCTTGTATGAGCAATAAATCCTAATAAGGTAAATAATGTCCCACATACAAAACCACTCAATAAACTCTTAATCGCTGAATAGCCAACCGTAATCTTACCTGCTTCTGAGAATGGAATTGCAAAAGATTGTGATGCTATAAAACTTATAATGAATAAAAAGACGCCATAAATAATACCAACTGTTGCTGCCATAAAGATTTGATCTTTAATCGTTTTCGCAACATGCTGTTTCCCTAACCAAATTCCTGTACCAGCGAAAATAATAAATGGAATGATTAATAATAATGTAAATGGAGTATGCCAAGATAAAGAAAATATCAACCCACTATCATCGTTAGCTGTAAAACCAAGTAAATGGTAACTTAACATCGTAGAAGTTGCACTCGAATAAAAACTTGGCAACATTTCTAATTCTTTCGCAAATTTGCTAAACATCTCACTTAACATAGAAGCAAATAATAAACTACCAATCCAACCAGCAATTAACATGAGAATACTTGCAACAGCCCCACCAATAAAACCTTTTTGTAAAACGGCTTTATCTGCTTTAAATTCAACTTTAGGAGCACCATCCATTGTAGGCAATTTTACAGATTGTTCTTTTTTCTTCACAACAGATAAAGAATACCCGCACTTTTGACAATATAAATTTTTTTGAGCATTTTCACTGCCACAACCTTTGCAGTATTTTGCAGTATCTTTTTCTAATGTTACTGCATCTATAGCTCCTGCAATCTCCATACTACCTTCATTTGGGCAATAATTTACTTCTTCACCATGTTGTTTTCCACATGTGCGACAATACATTTAATTCACTCCCCACTTTGCTTAATTCCACAAACTGGACAGTAAGTAGAGTTTTTATCGATATGCTCATTACATGAAATACAATTTACCGTTTCACCTTCATTTTCTACTGCTAACATCGGGTTAGGTTTTCCACACGAACCACAAAACTTATCATTTATTGATAAAGGTCCACCACATTCACATGTAGCTTTTTCACCTTGTTGTTTTTGCAATTCAACAATGCGCTTTCTTGCTTGATAAATAGCTACATCAAATTCTTGAACTGGAGCAATCATTTCTTTTAAGCTCGCTTCATTTACTCCACTTCCTCTTAATTGAACATACAATTGCTGCCCAACCTCTAATAGAACCTCTGCTTTTTTCTGCATTTGCACTTGCATTCCCTTTTTCAATTGAGCAATTTCTTGTGCAACTTGCAACTTCATTTTCCCTTGTTCTATTCCTTCTTGTAACTTATTCATTCCACTACCTAACTTCGTCTGTAAATCTGACAAATTATTTCTCCTCCTATACGTATATATTAATATACAAAATTAACATTTTATATATTACCATGATTTTCAAGTTATGTAATCCAAATTTCATTTTTTCTGTTTTGAGCATTTTTTGTTTATAATGGTAAAGGAAAGAAATATGTGTACGGAGGAATATTATGCTGCAACACTCAATTACGAAAGATGAAATTATGATGATTGCGAATGAGTTCGTTCAAGGACTAGATCCACAGCAAACAGCTGATCAGGAACATGTCGCTACAGCTCGGCACCTATATCGTAGTGGTGTTGTCTACAACGTTGACTTTGATGGTTATACACTGTCAGGAACTGTAGATGCGGAAGGCAACGTATATAGCGTTCATATTCCGATTCGTAATGTCGCTGAAAGTTATTGTGATTGCTTCGCACCAACACAATGTGAGCATATGCTCGCTGTATTACTATCTGCAGCGTCTAGTTTCGGGCAAGTAGGAGATGTATTAACTTTATTTAAAAATAATACGAAACCTTCCCTTCCTCCTATTAGAACTGCAAGACAAGTATTGCAATCATCAGCTTTTGAAGAAACGGATTATAAAAGTTGGGAATCATATTTTGAAAAAGAATATGATTCATTTAAAAAAGAACAAGCTCGCCTTACTTATAAACAAATGTATTTTCTTATGAGTATCTTTACAGATTTCTATACGAAGCTTGAGCGGAAAGCTCCGCGCGTCATCGCCATACATGAATTATTCAGGTTACATGCAGCAATTTACTGCTTTCAAAAATTATTAGAAGAAATTCAGGCATTCGAAGCAAACAAAACGTATTCTTATCACCAACCTGTTAATGTCATTCGCCTATTTGTCGATAAAGTGGAATCCATCGTTCGGGACTTACAATCAGAAGCGATTCCTTCAGAGTCTGAAATAATTTTGCAAGAAACAGCTCGTCTCGTTCATGAAGTATTCTTCTCTACCGACGCTTATACGCAAGAGCGATTTTTCATTTATCGTCACATATGGAGTGAACTTTTAAACAATAAAGAGAACATACAAGAGGAAGAAAAACGAATCGATACGAAAATCAATCCACTATCCAAAGCATTAGCGTCTTCTCATCTTCTCTTTTTAAATGATGAAGATTTACTAGCGATGGACTTACTAAAGAAACAACCTGCTTCTGTTGTGAGTCTATACTTCTATTGGTTAGAAGAACTATTAAGTGCCATGCAATGGGATCGTGCAAAAAACTGGCTTTCCTTTACGTATAAACAAGTAAAGAAAACGATCCAAGATCACGAAAATACGATTTTTATAAAAGATATCGTTCGGCTATTTGTAATCATGTATGAAACATACGCAACACATACAAATGAACAAGCTGGTTTTGAAATGATTTTACAAGAACTATTACCGTATAGCTTCACAAACTACGAACAGTACGTACTCGCGAAAAAACAGTATCGCACATGGGCAGAGCTTCATCTCTTATATGGATTTGAGGCAATTGAACTGTTGAAAGAGCCACTGAAAGATATTGAAAAAGAAGCGCCAGAAGTGGCACTTCCTCTTTACCATCTTGCTGCTGTAGAGGCGATTGAAGAACGAAATCGTAAATCATATAAACGTGCAGTTCGTTACTTAAAGAAATTACGTACATTATATAAACGATTAAAACGCACCGATGAATGGGATGCTTTCATTATTCACATCGCCAATCTCCATTCACGTCTGCGTGCACTACAAGAGGAATTACGGAAAGGAAAATTAATCGATGATCAATCAAACTGAAGTAACAATTAGGCTCCAGCATGTTAGTCAAGGTTGGTTCCTTTGGGGAGAAGATGACAGCGGTACTCCATTATCCGTAACAAGTTGGAAACGAAATGCATTCACATGGCACTCCACTTCTTTCTACGGTACGTTTCTAAAAGAAGCAACCTTCGAAGGAAAACAAGGTGTGCTGCTAACAAATGCACAAGCCTTTGAATACATTGCAAACAAACCGATGAATTCCTTTGCACATATTCAAATAAACGGCACGATTACAGCACTTACGAAAGATGCAAATGAACTATGGGATGCCTTTACGAGTGGTAGTTTCGTACCAGATATGAATCATTGGCCTAAACAACCATCTTGGAAAGTTCAAAATACACCAATTGAAGATGACACATTAGTATCGCTTTTCTCAGCAGCAGTAAATGAAAGCATATTACAAGACAACCGCTCAAATGACGGCTGGGAAGATGCTAAAAGACTATATGAACATTACGACTTTACGAAAAGACAACTGGAAACAGCACTACATGAAGAAGATTGGCTTCGGAAAATTGGTTATATCGAAGATGATCTTCCGTTTACAATCGGACTAAGACTACAAGAACCACAAGAAGAATTTGAAATGTGGAAGCTTGAGACAATTGTGACACCAAAGCGCGGGGCGCATCGCATATATGTATATGAAAACATCGATTCCTTACCGAAAAGATGGCACGATTACGAAGAACGGATTACAGAAACACAAGAAGGTTTTAGTAAACTCATACCGTGGTTAAAAGAAGGAGATACGTTCCGAAATGAGCTCTTTGAAACAGAAGCTTGGAACTTCTTAACAGAAGCAAGCAATGAATTACTTGCAGCCGGTATTACAATTTTACTACCATCATGGTGGCAAAATTTAAAAGCAACAAAACCGAAATTACGTGTCCAGCTGAAGCAAAATACAGCACAAACACAATCGTTCTTCGGTATGAATACGCTCGTTAATTTTGATTGGCGCATTTCGACAAACGGCATTGATTTATCAGAAAGCGAATTTTTCGAACTCGTTGAACAAAATAAACGTCTATTCAATATAAACGGTCAATGGATGCGACTAGATCCAGCCTTTATCGAAGAAGTAAGGAAACTCATGAACCGTGCCGATAAATACGGACTAGAGATGAAAGATGTCCTGCAGCAACATTTATCAAATACGACTGAAACAGAAATTGTAGAAGATGATAGTCCGTTTACTGATATTGAAATCGAACTAGATGGATATTATGAGGAACTATTCCAAAAGCTGCTTCATATTGGAGATATTCCAAAAGTAGATGTCCCTACTTCACTAAACGCAACACTTCGCCCGTATCAACAACACGGCATTGAATGGTTATTATATTTACGAAAACTTGGATTTGGAGCATTGCTAGCTGACGATATGGGACTCGGGAAAAGTATTCAAACAATCTCTTACTTACTATATATAAAAGAAAACAATCTCAAAACAGGCCCTGCATTAATCGTAGCGCCGACATCTGTTCTTGGAAATTGGCAAAAAGAATTTGAGCGTTTCGCACCGAATTTACGTGTTCAATTACATTACGGAAGTAATAGAGATAAGGGCAATTCTTTTGAAGATTTCCTTCAATCAGCAGATGTTGTATTAACATCTTATGCATTGGCTCAACTCGATGAGGAAGAACTAACTTCATTATGCTGGGATGCTGTTATTTTGGATGAAGCACAAAATATTAAGAACCCACATACGAAACAGTCGAAAGCAGTACGAAACTTGCAAGCAAATCACAAAATCGCTTTAACTGGTACACCGATGGAAAATCGCCTCGCTGAACTTTGGTCCATTTTCGACTTTATTAATCATGGATATCTCGGAAGCTTAGGGCAATTCCAACGCCGCTTCGTCACACCAATTGAAAAAGATCGTGACGAAGGAAAAATCCAGCAAGTTCAACGGTTTATCTCACCATTTTTACTGCGCCGAACGAAGAAAGATCAAACAGTCGCATTAAATTTACCAGATAAACAAGAACAAAAAGCTTACTGTCCTCTTACTGGTGAACAAGCTTCCTTATATGAACAACTTGTTCAAGATACACTGCAAAATGTCGAAGGATTAAGTGGAATTGAAAGACGCGGCTTTATATTACTTATGCTGAACAAGCTAAAACAAATTTGTAATCATCCAGCTCTTTATTTAAAAGAAGAAGAGCCACAAAATGTCGTTGAACGCTCTATGAAAACAAAAACGTTAATGGAGCTCATAGAAAATATAAAAGATCAAAATGAAAGTTGCCTCATCTTCACTCAATATATCGGCATGGGGAACATGCTAAAACGTGTGCTAGAAGAAAAATTCGGCCAGCGTGTCCTCTTCTTAAACGGTAGTGTACCGAAAAAAGATCGCGACAAGATGATTGAGGAGTTCCAAAACGGAACGTATGACATTTTCATCTTATCCTTAAAAGCTGGCGGAACAGGATTAAACTTAACCGCTGCCAACCATGTCATTCACTACGATCGTTGGTGGAATCCAGCTGTGGAAAATCAAGCAACAGACCGCGCATATCGCATTGGTCAAAAACGATTTGTTCATGTTCACAAACTCATTACAACAGGAACATTAGAAGAAAAAATTGATGAAATGCTAGAAAGAAAACAATCTCTAAACAATGCTGTCATCACAAGCGATAGTTGGATGACTGAACTATCAACAGACGAACTAAAAGAATTACTTGGTGTATAAAGTGAAACTTTAATTAGGCCAATCACGTAGAGTTTTACTACCCGCAAAAAAAGCGCTAATCTCAAAATGAGATTAGCGCTTTTTTCTATTCCAAAACCAATTACTTATTATAATCCCCGTTAACCCGCCGCACGTATCAAGCAATGAATCTTGCCACATTGGTGTACGGTCTCCCGTAAACCATTGGTGAATTTCATCAAATGTTGCATAACCCGCAACGAAAAGAAGGGCATATATAAAACATCTTTTCCTCGAATAACCTGATCGATGAAAAGCGTAATAAATCAATGAACCTAGCATAAAGAACACCATAAAATGAGCACCTTTACGAAGGAAAAACTCAATAAATCCGCCTACCCCTTTATTCGCAATACTAACAGGGGTTCCTCCACCATAATCAATAGATACCCATGAAAAATGCTCTTTCACAAATTCAACATTTACATATTGTTCAATATCTGAACGCATATCCTGCTTTTTATATGGTTGTGCCGAAGAATAGAAAATCAGCCCCATCCATAGTAATACAGGAATCCAAAATAACCATTTACGATTCATTATCCAGAATTCTCCTCTCTTAATCTTTTAAGGGTACCAAAAAAAAGAAAAAATTTCACGCCAAAACATGACATTTGTACCCTATTTATAAAGTGAAAGGAGGTGATACACATGGCAATTGAAACAATCGTAATGGATTTAACTTTACGTCTTGTCTTAAACAACGGATTAGATAAGAACGGCAAAACAGTTTTCAAAAGCAAACAATTTAAACGTGTTAAAACAAATGCGAGCTTAGATCAAGTACACAACGTAGCTCATGCTCTAGCTTCCTTACAAGCATCACCACTTCACTCTGTGCAACTTGTAAGCACATCAGATCTTTCTAAACTATAAAGTAAAACTCGGATCAGTGGGGATTTTATTCATCCCCGCTGATTATTAGCCCGCAATTTAACCGGCAGACCCAAATCCCGTAAATAGCGGGATAAATACAAAGGAGGGAATAACACATGCAAGTACTAGAGTTGATTTTCGCGAAGGAAGATGGAAAAACAGTCGTTTTTTCTATCGATACGCCCATCACACCAATCGATGCACAAGTCGTAAATCAAGTAATGGATACAATCCTTGCCTCATCTGTATTTTCATCCATTGATGAAAATACAAGAAAAAAGGGAGCTCGCCTTGTAGAAAAAAATGTATCTGAAGTTCCCATTACTCTATAAAATGAAAAAGACGAATCTGCATCATTTTGCAGATTCGTCTTTTTTCTTCGGCATTTCAATCGGGATAAAAATCTTTGAAAAACCGACGCATACGTACTTATAATGTTCTTCACCTATATCAAACTCAGTCGTATATGTTGAGAAGAATATATAATCATTTCGCTTCGTATAATGATCAATTAATAACCCAACTTGTGGCTCAACATACTTTTTGGCTAACTTTTTACCGGCCGATGCCAAGTCGCCAAGGAGACCCTCTTCATTCTCTTTTTGAACTTCATCTAGCTTCTTACTCACATCATTACGCTTCATAAACTGCTTCGCTGCCCATTCTGTATATTCGCCCTTACTCGGATTACTGTTTGCTAAATATACTAGGAGAACGACAACTAAAGCCATAATAATATACTTTTTCTTCATACTATATCACCGCCTACTCTTTTCTATTTTCATATATATGTACAAGCGATGCAAATTAGAAAGACTATCACCTATTGATTGTAAACGAATAGCCAAAATTTACAATATGAAATAGAATATTAACAGTAAATTTACTTAATTTATATATAATTATATTCGGAATGAAAATTATAAGGGGGGATATAGAATTATGGATAATGAAAACAACATTTTTATTTCTAGTTCTACAATGATGCTTGAACCATGTAAACACCCTTATTACCGCACAAAAATTATCGACAGTAGCGGAAACCATCTTTACTCCTGTCAAACTGCTCTCCAACTTATACAGAAATCTTGTCTAACAAATATTCATTCTACTTATCAAGGGAGACGTAATGCTGTAAAAACAAAATTTAAATTTAAACAAAACGTTCCAATTCCGATCAATCATAGAGAATATATTTGTGCTTCCTCAACAGAATCTCCTGCTTCTCCAAATTGTATTTGGCTTTTCTTCAAACATGTTCATACAATAGAGTTTTTCAAAAAAGCTAAACGAGCTAAAATTCATTTTTCAAACGGAGCTACCGTAACGATACAAATTAGTTCCCATAAGTTAAGCCAGCAATTATGGAAAGCTGGATATGTATTATCCCAAATGAACATGCAAGATTCATCACCTTAATAACAAATAGAATGGAAGGTAGTATTTCCTTACCTTCCATTCTATTTTCTATTTTTATCCTTTTACACTATCTCGCATTTTCTCGAGTGCTTGCCGATACATCCATCTTACTTGATAATATGTCATTTCCGTCTCTAAAGCGATTTCTCCCATCGTCTTCCCTACAAAAAAACGTTCAAAAATAATATACTTCTCCTTCTTATCTAACACACTCATAAAATCCTTCACTCTTATTTCAACATCCTCAAAATGAAAGATATCCTCATACTCTCCTACACATACACATCTCTCCTGCACTGCGAACTCTTTCTTCAATCTCTCTAATATATAACCTCGCACCGTTACAACTGCATATGCAGGGAAACATCCCTTCTTTTCATCAAATCTTTCATACGCATGCCAAAGACCGATTAAACCACATTAATAATACTCTTCATAATCTTTACGAATACCTAATTTCTTTATCTGATTTACAATCATCCCTTCGTACAAAACAACTGCTTCTTTAAAAGTCGCTGGCTTCACACAGTACCCGTTTCTAAAAGGTATACCTTTCTAGTATTCCGCGGTACCTTCACAATATAAAAATAAAGAAAAGATTTCACCGTGAGTAATTTCAAATACTACCGACGGAATTTGAAATTACACCAGCTAGTATTTGAAATTTTGTTGGTGGTATTTGAAATAGGGGTAAAAATAAAAAAGGTGACTCCTTTAAAGAGTCACCTTTTTAAAATAATATGTTATGCACCAAAGCCGCTTACTAAACCTCTTACAACGCCGAATGCAATTGTTAGGATAAAGAAGATTACAATTAAAATCGTAGCTTGTTTCTTACTTAAACCAGCTACAATGTGTAAGCCTAGTCCTGTTAGAATAAGGCTCCAAATATTAAAAATTTCAATTGAAGAGGCAATTCCATGTGCTACTGTCCCTTGTTCAAATAAAGGAGCTAAACTTGTATAAACATCAGTGCCATTTCCATCAAAAATAAAGCCTAATCCTGCATTTAACAATCCGCCGATATAATAAACAAGATTAGCATATAAGTAAATCGATAATATTTTCATGTATGGTGTATCATTGCTCATAAACATCATAATAATTTTATAAAAACCTGCCGCAATAAAGAGACCTATAGGTGTTCCTAATAGACCAACAAGCGCGCCTCCACCAAGGGTAAATCCTTTTACCATTGCCCCTGCTTCACCATTTAATTCTTTTGCCAATTCTGGAGTACTAATTAATGTTAAGTAAGACACTGCTGTTGCTATAATCGTTCCTAATATAACAAATAAGACAAATGTCCCCCAAACCGGACTTTTCGTCTTCATTCTCTCAAACTGCTCACCTGGAGAAGTAATCATTCCTAATAATGATGGCTTCTTCGCACCTACATCTTGCGTATTAATATTTGCTTCCATTATAACGCCTCCTTCTATTTATATAACCCGTTCTAACGGGCGGTTCACTTCCTCATATAGAGGCTACGAACCGCCCACTAGAACGGTAATGTGTAGTTCTACTACACTATTAATTACTCATAACGCAATGCTTCAATTGGATCTAATTTCGCAGCTTTATTTGCTGGAATTAATCCAAAAATAATACCGAGTGTCATCGAGAACAGTACGCCTCCAACGACAACTTCCCATGAAACGAGTGGCGGCCATTTTGCGAATGTAGAAACGATATATGCTCCGCCATACCCAAGACCAATTCCGATTAAACCACCTAGAAGTGTTAACATAACAGCTTCAATTAAAAACTGTAATAAAATTTTACTACGTGTTGCTCCAAGTGCTTTACGTATCCCAATTTCGCGTGTACGCTCCGTTACAGATACAAGCATAATATTCATAACACCAATACCACCAACGACTAATGAAATACCCGCGATACCACCAATGATCATCGTCATAATGTTAGTAACTTTAGAAACACCTTCTTGGAATTCTTTTAAATTCACCAATTCATATTTACCTGGAATATCGCTTGGTTTACGACTATTTAATACATCAACAGCTTTTTTCCCTGCCGTTTCTAAATTATCTACGTTTTTAGATTGAATGGCGATACTTTGAATTTCATCCGTTCCGTATAAAACAGGCCATAAAGTAAGAGGAATTAACATTTCCTCAGCCTCGAACCCCATAAATTCATTATCTGATTTATAGACACCAATAATTTGCATCGGTTGTCCTTTCATTTCAATAATTTTCCCTACTGGATTTTCATCTTTAAATAACGTCTCTTCTGATTTCGTACTAATCATAACAACGTTATTTCCTTGTGAAATATCAGATTCATTTAATGAACGACCTTTAACCACTTTCACTTTATTTACTTCAAAATATTCACTATCAAGTCCAATAACATTAATCATTGATTTTTTATCATTAATATCCATTGTTTCCATCGTATTATTCGTCGTAATAACATGAGAAACATCTTTAACTTGCTTTACTTCCATAATATCTTCTTCTGTTAATTTCGGTACTTGATGCCCCCCCATACTGAACTCATCATTAATATCCGGTTTAAATTGAATTGGCATAAGATTATTACCAGAACCAGCGATTTTCGACTTCAGCATTGCTTCCCCGCCTTGCCCAATTGCAACGACAGTAATAATCGAACCTACCCCGATAATAATACCGAGCATCGTAAGAGCAGAACGCAGTTTATGAGCTAAAATAGAAGACAGGGCAATTTTTATACTATCTAGTAAACTCATACCGCACACCTTCTATCTTCTGTAACTTTCCCGTCTCGCAGTACAATGCGGCGGGAAGAATACGCTGCTACTTCCTCTTCATGCGTAACCATAACAATCGTCGTACCTTCTGCATTAAGCTTCGTGAAAATATTCATAACTTGCTCACCAGACTTCGTATCAAGTGCACCAGTCGGTTCATCGGCCATAATGAACGTTGGGTTATTCGCAATCGCTCTTGCAATCGCTACACGCTGCTTCTGTCCACCTGATAACTCATTTGGTAAATGATGCACGCGATCTGCCAATCCAACTTTACCTAACGCCTCCAAAGCACGCTTGCGACGCTCCGCTTTCTTCACGCCACCATATACGAGTGGAAGCTCAACATTTTCCACTGCGGAAAGACGAGGTAGTAAATTAAAATGCTGAAATACAAAGCCAATATATTCATTACGAATTAAAGCAAGCTTTGACTCGTCTGCTGTTAAGATATTCACGTCATTCAGCATATATTCACCTTCTGTTGGACGATCTAAGCAACCAATAATATTCATAAGAGTCGACTTACCAGAACCAGACGGTCCCATAATCGAAACGAACTCACCACTCTGAATCGTTAAACTAATACCATGCAAAATCGGCACCGCCAATTTTCCTTGATAATACGTTTTAGCAATATGATTTAACGTAATCATTTCTCTTTCACTTCCATTCCGTCATACACATCGTCGGAAGGATTTTTAACCACCTTTTGCCCCACTGTTACGCCTTCTACAACCTCTGTCCAGTCCCCATCAGTAGAACCTTTTTTCACATTTTGTTTACGAAGCTTCCCTTTATCCTCAACATAAACAAATGCATCATCGCCTTTTTCTACAATGCTCTTACTTGGGACAGCAAGCATCTTCTTATTCTCTAAGTTTACTTGCAGAGAAACGTGGTAACCTGGAGATAAACCATCTTGGCTATCAAGACTTGCTTTATATGTATATTGAGACATATTTTGAGTTGCTTCACCCATGCCGCCAGCTTGCGCCATCTCTGCGCTCGTTGGGAACTCACTTACCTCTGTAATCTTACCTGTCCACTTCTTCTTATTATTTGCTTTTGCCGTTACAGTGAATGTTTGATCTTTTTGGATTTGTGACTTTTGAAGCTCAGTTAACGTACCTTGAACTTGGAATGGGTCTTTAGAAGCTACTTGTAAAAACGCTTTTCCTTGACCACCTAACGCTTGAGATGAGCTTTGTGCCGCATCTTTATCTAACTTTTGAACAACACCAGCGAAATTACTATAAATCGTAAGTTCTTTCTGCTTCTTACTTAACTCTTCTTTCTGCAACTTTCCTTTTTCTTTCTCAAGGTCAATTGTTTTTTGTCCTATCTCTAACTCGTTTACTTGCTCGTCCATTGGATCTGTTACTTCTTTCCCAGCTCCGCTATCTTTCGCCTTCTTAATTTCTTTCTTCAATGAATCAATCTTCTTTTTCCCTTGATCATAACGCATATCCGCCATCTTCTGATCAAGCTCAGCTTGCTTCATTTGAAGGTTAATCTCTTCATTGTCATAAGAGAATAACTTCGTACCTTTTTCTACCTCTTGCCCTTCTTTTACCTCAATATCTTTCACTTTCCCTTTGGCCGGATCTGCATAGAAGCTTTCAATATTACCAGGCTTCACCTGACCAGAAATTAACTTCGTATTATTCAGCTTACGTTCTGTTACTTTCTCAAAACTTACAGCATCAGCATTTGTTGATGCCCCCTTCTTCTTACCTTGCATAACAAAAATATTAATTGCCGCTACAATAACAATTAGTGCAATAACCCCAATAATAATCCATTTCTTCTTCTTGTTTGGAGTACGAACCGTATTTGGTAACATATTCTCGCTCCCTTTTATAACTTAATAGTTTAATATAAAAATTGTATAAAACTTTCTGAAAATAGTTTACATATTATTACATTATTTTTTACAAAGTTTTACACATCCATTTATATTGTAACAAAAATTCCAATGATTAGAAATATGACATTATATCTTTTAAGATAGATTTAAGGAAAGATTATATTATATAGAAAAAGCCATCCAAAATAATAATTGGATAGCTTTTCAAACAAAATATTACGCTACTTTAGGATCTTTTCTCTCATGTCCACGTTGAACAATAAATAAGAAGATTGTTGATAAAACCGCTCCTGTTAATAGTAAGATGAAACAACCATCCCAGCCAGAACTATCAACAATAACACCAATTGCTGCGTTAGCTACAAGACTTCCGCCTACATAACCGAATAGACCACACATACCAACTGTCGTACCTACTTTTCGGTACTAATTCCATCGCACTTAAACCGATTAAGAACTGTGGTACATAAATTAAACAACCAATAATAGAAACTGCAATACTTACAACAGGTACGCTAGTTGCTTGCCAATATATAAACGTACCAATAACAACTCCAACCATACTAATAATACATAATGGCATACGTTTTCCTTTAAATAATTTATCACTTAAAAAGCCAACGATTAATGAACTTGGAATTGCCATACCTTCAAAGATTGCATATGCCGCATGCGCTTCTGCTTTTGAAAATCCTTTAACTGTCGTTAAATAAAGTGGAACCCAGTTAATAACACCGAAACGAATTAAATAAACAAAAGCATTCGCAATACATAAGAACCATACAAATTTATTTTTCACTACATACTTCATTAAAATTTCTTTTGGTGACATCTTGTTAGCATTATCTGCTTTTTCAAGATTTTCATAGTCATTACGATACTCATCAATTGGAGGAAGACCTTCAGATTCTGGTGTATCCTTCGCATTGATCCAAACAAGTACTGCAATTACCATTGCGATAATCGCAGGTAAAATAAACACGCCGCCTTGCCAATGATTTTCACCGAAAATACCTACACCAATTCCGACAAGTGGTGGCACAAGCATTCCACCAACGTTATGTGAAATATTCCAAAGACCTGTTTTCGTACCACGTTCTTTCTTCGAGAACCATTTCGTCATAACAATACTACAAGGTGGTGCTCCCATACCTTGTACAATACCGTTAACAACAAGTAATGTAACAATCATCCCAAATGATGATGCAAAGCCGAAACAAATATTTACAAGCCCTGATAAGAATAAACCGACTGCGATAAAGCGCTGGGCGAAAGCTTTATCTGATAAATTACCCATAAAGAACTTACTAAATCCATAAACAATTGCCATTACTGAGCCTAGTAGACCAATTTCAGCTGTACTAAAACCATATTCTTGTACTAAATACGTACTTGATAACGTAAAGTTACTACGAACTAAATAATAAGCAGCATATCCAACTGAAATCCCGATTAACACACGAATACGTAGTAATCGATATACACGATCGATCATATCCGCTGGCAATCTTTAAATTGCAGGTGCTGGCTTGAGCCATTTAAACATATATTTCCGTCTCCTTTTCTCACTTCAGAGAGAGACGCTGTCTATTCCATATCTCGATTATTCCGCTATTTGATATATTTTGGTTCGTCCTTCTAACCGGCTGTCCTTCTATTTCTTTCTCATTCTTCGCAAACATCGTTGGTACGCCAAACGACACTTTTTCTAAAATATGCCCCGCTTCTTCTGATAAACAATAATCAATAAATAAATCCGCAATAATACCACTCGGTGCACGTTTTAGTTTCGAAATCGCATTAACAGATAACCCTGTTTGCTCAGGTTCGTTACTTAAAATCGGAAAGCCTTGTTTTTGAAGCATTCTCTGATCTCCCATAAAGTTGATGCCTATCATATATTCACCGCTCGCAACAAGTTCTGCTGGGATGTAACCATTCACTGTTACTTCTCCAACTTGTTCTGCCAGATTCTTCACATATCCCTTCGCTTCCTCTTCACCTAACGTATCAATCAGTGATTGGAAAAACGTATATGCTGTACCTGAAACATTTGGATCGGGCATGACAATCTTTCCTTTATATACTGGATTCAATAAATCTTTCCATCTTAACGGATACGAGAGACCAAGCGGCGCTATTTCCTCGTTCCACCGCTCTTTATTAATCGCAATTGCCAGCTTCTCCACTTCATAACCATACCAATAACCATCTTTATCTTTAACAGTTTTTGAAATACGATTTGCATGTTGGCTTATCACAGGAATAGAAAGATTTTTCTGCTTCATCATTTGATGCGCATCTACTGTACCGCCAATAATAATATCCGCCTTCGGATTTCCAGCTTCTTCTTCCACTCTACGAAGAAGTTCTTCTGTTGAAAGACGAATAAATTCATACGTACATCCACGTGGTTTACAAAATGATGAAAGTAACGCTTCACCAACTTCCTCACGAGCCGCTACATACGCAACAATATGACGATCATCCAAAATAGGGAGACCATTTTTACTATATTTAATAGAGGTTGTATCTCGAGAGCAACTAGACATCGCTCCTCCAATTACTAGCAAAAAGAAGAAAAAGGCTACCTTTCTCATGACGCATTCTCCTTTACGAATAACTCTGCTAGAGAGCCTTTCATATACATGACATTTCCGTTATTATCACCGAGATATTGCACAACAAAGTACGATGGATACACAGAAATCGTAAGAATATCTTCACGATCATTTTTTACGCGCTTACCTGTTTTATAAGCTGTAATATAAGCAATCGGTTCATTCTGCGATTGTAATAACTTCTGAATTTCTCCGTAATCTGTAATTTGCTTTGCGTACCGAATAGAATCAAGTATGTGCGTAAGATTGATAGTACGTACCACATCGCCTTGACGTACTACGACATCCTTTGCTGAAGCAAAGAAATCACTAATACGCTCTGGCGTGTAATACAGGCTTAATAAATACGTTTGAAGTGCTGAAATCATCGGATCCATGCCATTCTTTCCGTATACATTTTCCCCATACTGGAACAAGTCACCTACTGCAAAAGTACGCTTATGTCCATTCAAGTACGTTACTTCTCCAGTAAATACTTGTTCTTGGCTCTTAACGTCCCCTGGCTCTATTCGAATTCGGTCAAAGAATGAAACAATCGTATGCAAACGAACTTCATCCGTTACAACGATTTCTCCCCACTTTTCATGTCTTACTTTCACTTCAATTGGAAGAGATTCATTCACCCTTTGTAAAACGGCTTGTTTATCATTTACAATGTTGATTCGATTATAGATTTGCTTCTCCATAACATAAAACAAAACAAGAGAAACAATCATACAAATGACAAACATAAGAATTTGAAATGATAGCCTTTTCATTTCTGCCTACCTCCAAGATAAAAAACGTTGTTTCGAAAATACCGCATAATTGTTTCATAAATGTATCATTTAACCGCTTTCAAGTTTTTTATGTCTTCCATCCTTCTCGGAAGCAAAAATGTAATGAATATTGTAGTACCTATTTCTTCACTACTCTCAATCCGCATGCTTCCGCCCTGCTTATTCATAATCTCCTGACAAATATACAAACCATAACCATTCCCGTAACTAGAAGGAAGTGCCTTTCCTTTCGGAGACTCATTCCACTCTGCAAGCACCCCTTCATCTATACCGATCCCATCATCATGAACAAAAACCTTCGCCTCATGCTCATTTACAATTACATTCATACGAATGTGCGAAGCATCACTATACTTAATTGCATTATCAAGCACATTTAAGAAAATTTGCTTCGTCTTATCAAAATCCGCAACAACATGTACATCCGTTAACTCATTTATCACTTCAATTTCAAATTGATTTAGGCGCGGTTTCACAATTGAAACTGCTTCTTCTGCCAATTCCTTTATGTTCACAACTGTAGGAGACACTTCAAACGTACTCGTCCCATATTTCGAGGACTTAAGCAGTTCCTCTACAAGTGATAATAAACGCTCACTTTCCACAGCCACATAACGAAGACTTTCCTGTACATCTTCTTTCGATTGTAACTTCGGAATTAAATCAACATAACCGATAATTGCCGTTAGCGGTGTTTTTAGCTCATGCGTAATGCGGTCTAGGAAATCTTTCTGCTTCTCCTTCTCCTCCTGCAATTGCTTAATATGCAGCTCAATTCCATCGGCCATCGCGTTAAAAGATGCTGAAAGCTGAGCGATTTCTACGTACTCATTTAACTCAATCTTACTCTTATAATCACCATTCGCGAGCCTCTGTGCCATTTGTCTCAACTGATCAATTGGTTTATGAAGAGACTTCGCCAAACGAATCGCAAAGAAAATACCGGTAGCTACTAAACAAAGAGACGTCATTAAGAACGTCCAGCTCACATTTGTTAAAACTTCCTTCTCACCTGTTAACTCATTTATAAAACGAATACTTCCAATGACATCGTTTCCATAATATACTGGGCTTGAAAACAAAAGAATGGGAGCGGGATCCGCCTCCTCGAAAACATAAGACTTCTTCCCCTTCAAGGAACTCTCAATGTCGATGTTACGGTGAAGCAATGCTCCTTTTTGTGTATCTGCAACAACATCGCCATTCTTCCCGATCATCTGCACACGGACATCCATACGCTTCGCTAAATACGACGCAATTAAAAGTGAATTCGGACCAAGCGTATCCACTTCTGCTTCCTTCTCTAAATAATTCATCGTATAAATTTGTGCTTCTACACTTAACTTTTCTAAAGAATCTGCTGCGTTATGATACATATTCTTTTCTAACGTAATATAAACAACTGCATATAAAAGAACAAAAATCGGAATTAACAGCCCAACTATTCCAAACACCATATTTCGCTTTAAAGACATACCATCACCACTTAACAATCCAGTTTATAGCCAACGCCATAAATTGTCTTAATATATTCTCCGCTCGTCCCAAGCTTCTTGCGAAGTCTCTGCACCATAATATCAACGGCTCTCGTATTTCCGATATACTCAAATCCCCATACTTTCTCAAGTAACTCATCCCTCATAAACACACGCTGTGGATTTGAAACAAATAACTGACATAAATTAAACTCTCGGTACGTTAACTGAATCTCTTGTCCACTCACATGTACCTTTCTTTCCTTAGGACAAATCACGATCTCTCCAGCCTCAATTACTTCATGACTTACAGCCGCCTCCGTCTTCTTTACACGCCGCGCCATATTCTTAACCCGAAGAATAAGCTCCGCATAATTAAACGGCTTCGTCACATAATCATCAGCACCAAGCTGCAAGCCAAGCAACTTATCATTCATCTGACTCTTTGCCGTTAACATCAGCACCGGAATATCCCTATCCCTCTCACGGAACAAACGAAGCAACTCATACCCATCCGTATCCGGAAGCATAACATCCAAAATCAATACATCCGGCCCTTCATTCCATCTCTCTAAAGCTTCTCTCCCATCAGCCGCTGCCAATACTTCATAACCTTCCATCTCCAACTGCATCCGAATCAAATTACGAATACTCGATTCATCATCAACCACAAGTATTTTCATCATTCTCCTCCTTCCACCACGTATTATAGTACAGTTTAGTATAGCAAAAATCCTATAAAAAAAGAGAGGGTATTGTCGAACATATTTTGTCGACGATACCCTCTCTTTCACTTATTATATTTATTTAGCATATCCATTCGGTTGCTTTTGATGCCAATTCCAAGCATGCTCAATAATTGTTTTCACATTTACATACTTAGGATCCCATCCTAGCTTCTCTTTCGCTTTCTTAGAAGAAGCAACTAAACGTGCTGGATCGCCCGCACGGCGCGGTGCTACCTCAGCAGGAATTTCATGATTTGTAACCTCACGAACTGCATCAACGATTTCTTTTACACTGAAACCATTACCATTTCCTAAGTTATAGAAATCACTCTCTCCGCCATTCTGCAAGTCTTTAAGCCCTAAGAAATGAGCCGCTACTAAATCCTCAACATGAATATAATCACGGATACAAGTACCGTCTGGCGTATTATAATCATCACCAAACATCATAATCTTCTCACGTTGACCTAAAGCCACTTGCAGCACAAGAGGAATTAAATGAGTCTCTGGACGATGATCTTCCCCAATAATACCATTTGGAGTTGCACCAGCCACGTTAAAGTATCTGAAAATCTTATAACGTAAATTAGAAGCTTGGCTATACCAATGAAGCATCTTCTCGATTGCTAACTTCGTTTCTCCATACGTATTCGTTGGATTTGTCGTCGTCTCCTCAGTAATAAGATCAACATCTACCTCACCGTACGTTGCCGCAGTAGAAGAGAAAATAAACTTATCTACCTTAAACTCATCCATTACCTCTAATAAACAAAGTGCACCATACACATTGTTATTATAATATTGAAGGGGCTTTTCCATACTAACTCCAACTAAAGAATCAGCTGCAAAATGCATAACTGCCTCAATATTTTCTTGTTTAAAAACATCCCTTAAAAATGCTTTATCACGAAGGTCACCATTATAAAACTTCGCGCCTTCCGTAATTGCATCTTCATGACCAGTTTGTAAGTTATCTACTACTACTACAGATAAACCTTCGTCTACTAATTTTTTCACAGCGTGAGAACCGATGTAGCCAGCTCCACCACAGATTAGGATTGAATTCATTTTGCCCCTACTTTCTATACATCTAGTCTTGTAAATTAAGAATCATTAACTCTAGTAGATTAAACCATAATCATTTAGCTCAAAACTCTTTATACTTCACTATCCATATAGCCACTTTTATTATTTGATTGCCATCTCCAAGAATCTGCACACATTTCTTCTAATCCACGTTTTGCCTCCCAGCCTAATTCACGCTTTGCTTTCGATGCATCAGCAAAACATACTGCCACATCACCTGGACGACGCTCTGTAATTTTATAAGGAACTTTCTTGCCCGAAACTTTTTCAAACGCTTCAACCATCTCTAGTACACTATAGCCCATGCCTGTGCCCAGGTTATAAGCATCTACTCCTGTTGTACTCAGTA